>CAZEFG010000101.1:0-8244 GCA_964511355.1 uncultured Iamiaceae bacterium | reverse complement strand
GGCCAGACGATCGTGGTCGACGGAGGGTCTCAACTGCGGGGCGGCGGAGGATAGGGTCGGCCTTCATGTCTGGCCGTGTCACCCGCCCACCCGATCCCGACGATCTGCCCTCGATGCGCGACCGCAACCCGGTGGCATGGTGGACGGCGGTGATTCTGGCGGTCGCCATGGTTCTCACCACGGCTGCCGGACTGGTGGCCGCCGTCATCGGCTGACCACTGTGGGACCTGGTTCAACCCTCGATCAGGAGCCAGAGGACGAACAGGGCCACAAAGCCTGCGGTCACCTGCCACGGCACGCCCAGGATCGTGACCATGATGCCGACGACGAACAGGATCGGGCCGAAGATGAGGGCCTTGCGCTTCAGCGGGGATAGCGGCTGCCGTTCGGGCTTGTGGTCGACAGGCTCGAACGGGGGCCCGCTGGGCTCAAATGGGTCGACGGACATCTATCCAGTGTGGCCGGTAGCGTGCCGGTGATGGTGATGTGCTCATGATCACGAACAGCCAATGCGGTTCGTGTGGAGCGCCGGTGCCGTCGGAGGCCCGCTATTGCCTCCGTTGTGGTCGGCCGGTGGACGACTCCGCGGTGCCGGTGTTCGACCTGAACCCACCCGAGCCCTTGACCCGACCGCCCGACGGGCCGAACGACCGCCCTACCGCCACCATCGTCGGTGTGGCGCTGGCCGTGGTGGCGGTGCTGATCGGCCTGTCGATCTTCAGCGACGACAGGTCCGACGGCGACGACGACGCCAGCTCATCGACCACGTCGACGACGTTGCGGCCAAGCACCACCCGGCCGAACCCGGCGCGTCCGCCGACCACCGAATCGACCCTGGATGACGAGGTTCTCATTGAGCCCAACGCGCTGCTGGACCCGGCGTGGGGTCTAGCCATTGTGTGGTTCCACCGCGGCGGCGAGGTGGTGGTGGCTGATCTCGGCACCGGTGCGCAACTGACCACCAGGCAGGAGGCGCTCGCCTCGGTCGAGATGGTCAGTTGGAACGAGGGGACCTTCATAGCGAGCGGAGCCAACGGTTGGGTCAGGCGCCTAACCGTCGATGGCGCTAGCTGGGAGGACCTCGACGGGATCTACCCCCACTGGGGTGGCGTCCCCGGCATGTTTTGGGTGACGACAACCGACCAGCCGACCTTGGCCGTGCTCAAGGCCGACGGAACCATCACCGAGGCGCCCATCCCCGAGTCGGTCGACCTCAATTCGTTGAACGTCGTCGGCCACATCGACGGCCAGCTGCTGGTCAGCACGGCCGACGGCGTCTTCGCCATCGGCCCGGATCGAACCATAGGCAGAGCGGGCTATGGAACGGTCCTAGGGGTCGGTGGCCGCTATGTGGTTCGTCGCGTCTGTGACGATCAGTTCAAATGCAGCGTGGTGCGCGACGAGTTGGAGGACGGGGCCTTCGACCCGGCGCGCCAAGTCGTCGTGGAGACCGACAGCGCCGCGGCCGACCAACCGTTTCGGGCCTATCCCTCTCCGGATGGTCGCGTGGTCGTGCTGCTGAGCGCGGGCATGTCGACCGAGCTTCGTGTCGTGTCGATCGAGAGCGGCGAGACCAGTGTGATCACCGCCCCGGCCATGGACGATCCCTACGGGCTGCGGTGGGTCGGAGGCGGGCAGGCGCTGGTGTGGTGGAACGGATCCGACCGCACCGTGCACGTCTTGTCGGTCGACGGCGTACTCGGACGGGTCCCGGTGAACCCGCGCGCCGCCCGATCCGGCGCGGCGATCCTCGTGGTCCCCATGGCCGACCTTCCCCCAGCTTGGGTCCCCACCGCCGACTGAACCTTCCCGCCTCGGCTCGACCGCGACTCACCGTTCTGGGCTACTGAGCGCGCGCTCCACGCGCGCTCACGCGCCCAGTTTGGGAACTAGCGGCGGATGATCTTGCCGAGGGCGGTTCGGGGGAGGTGGTCGACCAGCTCGATCTGCCGGGGGGCGCAATAGGCGGGGAGGGAGTCCTTGACCAAGCTTCTGAGCTCGTCCAGCGACGGCGGTCGCGAAACGTCGGCCGGCACCACCACGGCCACGACCCGCTGACCCCATTCAGGGTCGGACCGGCCAACGACGGCCACCTCGGTCACCCCTGGGTGTCGGACGAGGACCTGCTCGATCGGGGTCGGCCACACGTTCTCACCGCCGGTGATGATGAGATCCCCGGCCCGGCCGTGCACGGTGAGGCGGCCGGTAGCGGCGTCGAGCTCGCCCCGATCGCCAGTGGGTAACCAACCCTCCGGGTCGAGGGGGACGGTGCCGTCGCGGTAGGCCCGCAAGAGCATTGGTCCCCGCACCTGGATCTCACCGCCGATCACCCGAACCTCCACGCCTGGCAACGCGAAGCCGTCGTAGACCACGCCGCTTCCGGTCTCGGTCATCCCGTAGGTGGTCACGCAGTTGCTGGGTCGATCGGGTGGGGGAGCAGCGCCGCCCAACACGATCGTTTCGAAGAGGGAAGGTTCGATGCGACCGAGAGCGGTGGCGACCAGCGACACATGGGTGGCTCCCCGTCGGGCCGCTTCGGCGACCTGGGCGGGATCGAATCCGGAGTGGACCTCGAATGGGGTGCCCGTAACCAAGGCCCGGGTGACGACCGAGAGGCCGCCGACATGGCTGAGCGGCAGACACGCCAGCCAGCGGTGACGGGCGGGATCGATCCCCAGATGGGCGCTGGTGGCCCGAGCCGACGCTTCGATGGCGCGGTGGGTCAGCACCACACCCTTGGGGTCACCGGTGGTACCGCTGGTGGGCATGACCAAGGCATCGCCAGGCTCGACTTCTCGGCCGTTCGGGCGCGTGATGCGCTGACCGTCGGGCTCGACGATGGCGGTAGGGGCCAGCACCTCGAGCAACCGCTGCCGCGCTGGCTCGGGCAGCCGAAGGTCGACGGGGAGCGCCGCGTCGCCTGCGTCCCAGACCTGTTGCAGTCGGGACACCCACTCGGGGCCCGCGGGTCCCGTCAACGCCACCAGCTCAGCCATCCTCGAAGCGTAGGCGCCCCGACCAGCCAGCCCTTTCTGGCCGCGACAACCGGCTAGCCAGCCCTTCGGCTGGCGCGAACCGGCCACACTCGGCGGTTTCGCGCCAGCGCGAGCGGTCTAGTTGGCTGATCGGGCCTCGCTCGGGCACACTCGGCGCCGTGAATCCCTGGATACTCGGCGCCCGTCCCCGCACGCTTCCCGCGGCCGTGGTGCCGGTGGCGGTCGGGACAGCAGCCGCGGTGGGGGAGGCTCCGATAGTGGCCTGGCGGGTGGGTGCCGCCATGGTCGTGGCCCTTGCCCTCCAGGTAGGGGTCAACTACGCCAACGACTACAGCGACGGGGTCCGAGGCACCGACGCCGAGGGTGCTCGGGTGGGGCCGATCCGCCTGGTGGGCTCGGGCCTGAAGTCCGCTGATGCGGTGAAGAAGGCGGCGCTCGTGAGCCTGGGTGTGGCGGCGCTGGCCGGCCTGGCGCTTGCCGTTGCAGTGGGTTGGGAACTGTTGGTGGTGGGGGCACTCGCCATGGCCGCCGCGTGGTTCTACACCGGAGGCCCTCGCCCCTACGGCTACGCCGGCTTCGGCGAGTTGTTCGTGTTCGTGTTCTTCGGTCTGGTGGCCACGGTGGGTTCGGCCTACGTCCACACTGGCGAGGTCACCGGGTTGGCAGGTGCGGTGTCGGTACCGGTTGGGCTGTGGGCCACCGCCCTCCTGGTGGTCAACAACCTGCGTGACATTCCCGGCGACACCAACTCCGGAAAGCGAACTCTGGCGGTGAGATTCGGCGACAACCGGACCAGGGTGCTCTACACGGTTCTCATCGCCGTTCCCTTCCTGATGATCCCGCCGATCGCCGCCTTCGGCCGGATCGGAGCGGTCGCCGCTCTGGTGGGGATTCCCTTCGGGCGTAAACCAGTGGTCCAGGTCCTTGAGGGAGCTTCAGGGGTGGCCCTGATCCCGGTGTTGGGTGCCACGGGACGCCTTCAGCTCATCGCCGGTTCAGCCCTGGCGCTCGGCCTGTGGCTCAGCGCCTGAGGTAACGAGCCGCCCTCACGCTCGTCCTTCCTTCCCCCTGCCCCGTCCTTCCCCCTGCCCCTTCCTTCCCCCTGCCCCTTCCTTCCGCATGGGGAGGCTTGCGTTGCCTGGCGGTCGTCAGCTTCCCCAAGGAGGGGTGGCAGATGGGGGCGGGGTGGCAGATGGGGGCGGGGTGGCAGATGGGGGTGGGGTGGCAGATGGGGGTGGGGTGGGCAGGTGGGGCCGTGGCCGTGGGCTAGAGGCCGTGGTCGGTCAGCCAAGGGCGGAGGTGGGCGAGGAACTCGTCGGGCTGTTCGAGATGGGCGGTGTGCCCGGCATTGGGCACCGTTACGAAGGTGGCATTCGGGCCGATGCAGCTCGCCAGGCGCTCCCCGAGATCCACGAACTTGGCATCGAGCGCCCCCGCGACCACCAGCACCGGCATGGCCAGCTCGCCCAGACGATCCCAGGTCGGAACCTGGGTGCCGGTTCCCGCCATGCGCAGCGACGACGCCAAACCTTCGACCGTGTTGATCAGCCGTTCATCCCGGGCAGCCGCTTCGGCGGAAAGACCATTGAACAACGGCAGGGCCAGCCATTCATCGACAAAGGTCGCGATCCCCACCTGCTCGAGATGGCGGGCTCGGTCCTCGTCGTCGGCGACCCGCGCGCTGCGTTCGTCGGGATCCTCCAGCCCCGCGGTCGTACCCACCAGAACCAGCCCGCGCACGGAGTCCGGTCGCTCCAGTGCGGTGTGCAGCACGAACCGGCCCCCCATCGAATAGCCCAGATAGGTGGCCGTCCCTCCCGCATCGCCGATCAGGCGGCCGCCGGTGACGAGGTCGGCTCGGACGGCCGATGACTCACCGTGCCCAGGCGCATCGACCATCACCAACTCGTGATCGGTCGCCAGGTCGGCCGCCACCGGGCCCCAGCAGCGTCGGGTCTGGGTGAAGCCATGGACCAGCACCAGACGCGGGCCTGAGCCCCCGATGTCGTGATGGAGGTGACCGGCGGGGCTGGTGCGCTCGGGCGGCATGGGACGAACCCTAGGCTGACCCCGATGGGCGAGCTACCGACAACCACCGCCGCCACCTTCTGCGCCACCGTCGTCGACGAGTGGGTGCGGTGTGGCATCACCGACGCCGTCATCTGCCCAGGGTCGCGGTCCACCCCCATGGCCCTCGCTCTGGCGGCCGATGACCGCGTCCGAGTGCACGTTCACCATGACGAGCGCTCGGCTGGGTTCCTCGCGCTGGGCCTGGCCACTGCGTCCGGACGTCCTGCGCCGGTCCTGGTCACCAGCGGTACCGCGGGGGTCGAGCTCCATCCGGCGGTGGTCGAAGCCCACCACGGCCGCATCCCGATGATCTGCTGCACCGCCGACCGCCCCCCTGAACTGCAGGGGGTCGGCGCCCCCCAGACCATCGACCAGACCAAGCTCTACGGCGAAGCCGTCCGCTGGTTCGTCGACCTCGGCGTACCCGATGATGCGGCCGGTCAGGCGTGGAGGTCGGTGGCGGCGCGCACGGTAGCGGTGGCCACCGGAGCGCCTCCTGGACCGGTCCAATGGAACCTGCCTTTTCGGGATCCTCTGGTCGGCCAACCCGGTGCAACTCAGGCCGGTCGCAACGACGGACGTGCCTGGCACCGTATGAGCCGCGCCCCGAGCACCATTGCTTCTGACAGCCCCGATATGGCCGAAGCGGCGGGAATCGTGTCCGGCGTCCGAGGAGTGATCGCGGTCGGTGGTTCCGGCGGGGGCCGCGGCGTCGACCCTGAGGCCGTTCATTCTCTGGCCCGAACCCTCGGGTGGCCCGTTCTGGCCGACCCCCGATCAGGGTGTCGCACCCCCGATGGCACCACGGTGAGCCATGCCGACCTGCTGCTGCGACACCCGTCGTTCGCCGCCACCCACCGACCCGAGGTGATCATTCAACTGGGCGAACCACCCGCATCGAAAGTGCAGGCACAGTGGTTGGCGCAATCGGGTGCCATCGCGATCGTCGTCGACCCCGACGGTGCCTGGCTTGACCCCGACCGGGTGGCTTCGCTCATCATCAGCGCCGACCCCTCCGTATGGTGCGAAACGTTGACCGGTCGCTTGCGAGCCGAGATCGAAGCCCACATCGACGACGCATGGATCGAAAGTTGGGCCGCAGCTGACGCCGCGGCGTCAACCGCCGTCGCCACCGCTCTTGTCCACCGTCCCGAAATCACCGAGCCAGCAGTGGCCCGCGACCTCGTGGCGGCCATGCCGCCTGGCAGCCGTCTGGTGGTGTCGTCGTCGATGCCGATCCGCGACATCGAGTGGTACTCCGAGGCCCGGCACGGGCTCACCGTGATCTCCAACCGGGGTGCCAACGGCATCGATGGGGTGGTGTCCACCGCAGTGGGTGTGGCCGTCTCCGGTTACCCCACCGCCCTGTTGATCGGCGATGTCGCCCTGCTGCACGACACCAACGGCCTGCTCGGTTTGGCCACCCGGAACGTCAACCTGGTCATCGTGGTGGTCGACAACGACGGGGGAGGCATCTTCTCGTTCCTGCCCCAGGCGGATCTGGTCGATCACGATCGGTTCGAGCAGGTGTTCGGCACGCCCCACGGGGTCGATTTCGCCATGCTGGCGGCCGCTCACGGCTTGCCCCTGACGACCATCTCCAACCAGCACGAACTCATCCCGGCGATCGAGAAGGCCAATGCCGCTGGCGGCGCTTCGATCATCCGGGTGGTCACCGACCGCCAAGCCAACGTCGCCGTGCACGCCGAACTCGTCGCTGCGGTCGCCGCGGCCCTGGGTTGAGTCTGCTGGGGCTACGGGCGCAGTAGGACCGACATGACCGCCTGGAGCTTGGCGCGGGTCTCAGCCAGCTCGGCGTCGGGATCCGAATCGGCGACCACGCCCACCCCCGCGAAGACCCGGACCTGGTTGTCGATCACTTCGGCTGAACGGATCCCGACCGCCCACTCGCCGTTGCCCCGATGGTCCACCCAACCCACCGGACCGGCGTAGGAACCTCGGTCGAATCCCTCGATCTCGGTGATCAGGGTCAAGGCGTCGGCGGTGGGCGAACCACCGACGGCTGGCGTCGGGTGCAGGGCCCGCATCAGCTCGATCACCGAGGCGGCGGGTGCTGAGAGGCGGCCTTCGAGATAGGTCGCCAGGTGCTGGACGTTGGCCATCGCCACGATCGAAGGTTCGGCCTCGGCATCGAGGTACGAGCACCAAGGGAGCAATGTGTCGTGCACCATGTCGATGGTGATCTGGTGCTCGTGCCGGTCCTTGGGCGAGGCCAACAGCCCGGCTGCCAGGCGAGCATCGACGGTCGGGTCGGCACTGCGAGGGGCGGTGCCGGCCATGGGCCGAGACCGCACGATGTCGCCGGTGCGGGAGAGCAAGAGTTCAGGCGAAGCACCGACCATCGATCCCGCTGCGGTTATGTAGCAACTGGGGTAGGCCCGGCGGAGACGGTCGAGCAGGACGTGACGCGAGACCGGATGTTCCATCTCGATCAGGATCTCGCGGGCAAGCACGAACTTCTCCAGGGTGTCGTGGGCCCGCAGTCGGTCTCGTCCGCTGGCGAGGGCGGAACACCAGTCGGCCGGGGAGCGGGGCGCTCGGACCGACACCACCCCCGGGTCGATTTGGTGTTCTTGAGGCGCCGTTGCGACCAGCTCCGTCGGCGCTGGTCCGTGGTCGGCTGGGCCGATGGTGGTGATCCACCGGGTGCCGTCCTCGGCACGGCCGATGATCACCTCCGGGACGATCAGCCGGCCAGAAGCGCTCGGATCGAAGGGCAAAGCCGCAAACGCCACCGGCCCCGTTCCGGGCGAACCCACCTGGTCGTCGACCTCGATGACGCTCAGTGCCTCGCTGACCACCCGGGCTGCGTCGCCCGGCGACAGGGGCGGTAGGTCGATGATCAGGGCCTGACCTCGACCCGCCAGGCCACAACGTTCCCGCTCGAATAGCACTCCAGTGTCGCCGGCGAAGGCCAATAGGTCGAGGTCGGTGTCGAGCCGGCGGGTACGAGCGACCAGCCCCACGGCCCCACCAGAGGGGTCGGAGGGCTCAGGCATCTCGCGTTCCGACGATGAGCTGAGCGGCGCCGGGGGCGAGCAGGGTGTGGGTCGCGTCGGTGAACCCGGCTTGGCGGACCATGGCCAACAACACCTCCGGGGTGGGCAGGTAGGCGACCGACTTCGGCAGGTAACGGTAGGCGGCCGGGTCCGACAGC
>CAZEFG010000100.1:0-8283 GCA_964511355.1 uncultured Iamiaceae bacterium | reverse complement strand
ATGGAAGATGAGCTGCACAAGCGGGTCATCGGCCAAAAGGACGCCATCAAGGCCGTCTCCCAGGCCATCCGCCGCACCCGCGCCGGTCTCAAGGACCCCAAGCGCCCGTCGGGTTCGTTCATCTTCCTGGGCCCCTCTGGTGTTGGCAAGACCGAGTTGGCCAAGACGCTGGCCGAGTTCCTCTTCGGCGACGAAGACGCTCTCATCTCCCTCGACATGTCCGAATACATGGAAAAGCACACCGTCAGCCGCCTGGTGGGTTCGCCTCCCGGCTACGTGGGCTACGAAGAGGGCGGCCAGCTCACCGAGGCTGTGCGGCGCAAGCCGTTCTCGGTGGTGCTGTTCGATGAGGTCGAAAAGGCCCACCCCGACGTGTTCAACACCTTGTTGCAGATCCTCGAAGAGGGTCGCCTCACCGACTCCCAAGGTCGGTCGGTCGACTTCCGCAACACGGTCCTGATCATGACCTCCAACCTCGGCACCGCCGACCTGCGCAAGTCGACTCTCGGCTTCACCCAGAACGACGAGGCCGTCACCTACGAGCGCATGAAGGAAAAGGTGAACGAGGCCCTCAAGGCCCACTTCCGCCCCGAGTTCTTGAACCGCATCGACGACACGATCGTGTTCCACGAGCTCACCAAGGCCGAGGTCACCGAGATCGTCGACCTGATGATCAAGCGTCTCCAGGGCCAGCTCGAAGCGCAAGGCATCGGCCTCGAGCTCACCCAGGCGGCCAAGGTCCATCTGGCCGACAAGGGCTACGACGCCACTCTCGGCGCCCGCCCGTTGCGTCGGGCCATCCAGCGTCTCATCGAGGATCCACTCTCTGAGCGGTTGCTGTGGAAGCAGTACCGTGCCGGCGAGACGATCATCGTCGACGTCGGAATTGAGCCTGAGACACCTGACATGCCCGAGACGATCGTCTTCCATGCCATCGAGGGGTTCGAGCCACCCCGGCCAGAGCTGGCCGAGGCCGGTCCCGCCGAGTGATTCCAGCCTCATCCCGGGGGTGAGGGGCCAATGGGCCCGGACGGCGGTCCGGGCGCTGACGCTGATCGTGGTGATGGTGACCGCGGGCTGCCAGCTCGCGGTCGACGTCACCGTGGTCATCGACGATGAGCACGGGCGGGGAACCGCCCGGGTCGACGCGGTGCTCGATGCCGAGGCCGTGGAAGCCCTCGACGGGATCGACGGGTTCCGTGGCCAGGATCTGATCGAAGCGGGCTGGACGGTGGCGGATCCGGCCGTGGCCGACGACGGTTCGGTCACCCTCTCGGCCAGCAAGGGTTTCGACAATGCGGCCCAGATGGTTCAGGTGCTGGCCGAGATCACCGGACCGGAGGGCCCGTACTCCCGGTTCGCGCTGCGTACCGACCGAGCCTTCGCCCGCACCTCCTACCGGTTCGAAGGGGTCCTCGACGGCACCGCCGGTGTATCCGGTTTCGCCGACCCAGCCCTGGCCGAAGCCCTTGACGGATTGGCCTTCGGTGTCGACCTCGCCGCCCTGGAGGCAGACCTGGGAGTTCCGCCCGGGTCGTTGGTGACGCTTCGTCTACGCGCCGCCCTACCCGGCGACGACACCGGCGGCGGCCTGGCCAACGCCACCTACGCCACCGAGGGCGAGCGGCGGTTGGTGGTCTGGGAGACCACCCTCGACGCCGCCGAGCCGGTCCCTGTCCTGCTCACCTCCGAGATCACCCGGTTCCGGTCGGTCGGGTTCGTGATCGCGGCGCTGGCCTGCGCCGCGCTGTTCGTGGTGATCCTGATCGTGTGGGCCGTCGTATCGCTGCGTCGTCGCCGCCGACGCCGCCAGGCGGCTCGTCGGGCTGCTGCGGCCCCCCGCCCGATCGCCGGGCACGAAGGAGCCTCGAACGGACCCGCCCCCGAGAACGTGCGGGTCGTCGATCGTCCCGATGCCCACGGCGATGCTGGCCCTTCATCCCCGCCTGCGGCCGATCCCGAGGTTGGCCCCGAGGCCGCTCCTGCGCTGGAGCTGGTGATCATCGGCGGGCCTGGTGTGGCCTTCGGGGTGCGTGATCAGGTCGACGACGTGGTGGCCTTCGCCCGAGCCCACGGTTCGCTGCTCGAGTATCCCCGGATCGCCGACCACCATGGCGAGGCATCACTGGGGCGGTTGTCGACCGCTGAGATGTGGATGGCGATCGGTGCCGAGGGCGATCCCGCCACCCTCGACGAGGAGTTCCTGGGTCAGTACCAGCCGGCTCCCGGTCTGCGTGATTTCGTTGGCCGCGCCCGGGCGCGGGGCTATCGGGTCGCCTACCTGGGTGACGGCCCGAGCGCCTGGGCCGAACAGATGCGACGGAGCTTCATGTTCGGTGATCTGATCGATCCGTGGGTGGTCAGCGGAGCGGTGGGCGCGCCGTTGCCGGAGCTGTCCATGTTCGAGGCCCTGCGCCGGACCTCGGGGGTGGCTCCGGCGTCGTGCCTGTTGATCGACGACCGGCTACGAGTGCTCGAAGCGGCCCGCACGCTCGGATACGGAACGGCTTGGTTCAGTCCCACCGGGCGGGCCACCGAAGCCCCGGGGCACAGCATCATCAGGGGATTCGTCGAGTTGCTGGCGGGCTGATCCGACCATCCACCACCTGATCGCGGTGAACCCGTATTGTCTCGATCCGGAGCGGGTGGGCTGAGGAGAATCATGTCCTGGCATCCGTCACGCGCGTCCCACGCCGTGCTCGACCCCGCTCATCCTTCTCGTTACCGCGCCGCGGTGGTCCGAGGTTGTGCCGGCCGCTCGATGTTGGTCGAGACCGAAGACGGTGACGAGCGACTGGTTGCTCTGCCCGTCGACCCCGAAGGCGGCTCGGTCTCGATGATCGGCGCTCGCGTGCTGTTGTCCGATGTCGACGAGTGGGTGGTGGCCATCGAGCCGATCGATCCCACCGAGGCGGTCGTGATCGACCTGGGTGACGGAACCCGAGCCCCTGCGGTCGATGTGAGGCCCCAGGGTCCTCCCGCGCCCGAGTCGCCCAAGCGTGCCCGCGGCTTGGCCGGGCGTTTGTCGCGGTCCCGTCGCCGGTGAGTGTCGCAGGGGGTGCGTAGGGTCGGTCCCATGGGTCGCCCTCGCACCACCTATCGCTGTCACGACTGCTCCGCCGACTTTCCGCAATGGGCGGGCCGGTGTGCCGCGTGCGACGCCTGGAACAGCCTGGTGGAGGTTCTCCCTTCGCCGGTGGCAGTCGCTCCGGTGCCGCCGAGTCAGGCGTCGGTGGCCCAACCCATCGCCGAGATCGATCCAGCCGAGTGGGCGGCGCGTCCCACCGGCATCGGTGAGCTCGACCGCGTCCTGTCGGGGGGCTTGGTCCCCGGATCGGTCACCCTGCTGGGCGGCGAGCCGGGTATCGGTAAGTCCACCCTGGTGCTCCAGGCGCTCGCCGCCATGGCCTCGGTCGGTGCCCGGGTCCTTTATGTCTCGGGAGAAGAGGCCGCTCAGCAGGTGCGTCTCCGGGCTGAGCGCCTGGGGGCGTTGCAGCCGAACCTGTGGTTCGTGGCCGAAACCCGCATCGACGAGATCCTGCGTCACATCGTGCTGGTCGAGCCTACGGTGCTGGTGATCGACTCGGTGCAGACGCTCACCGATCCCACGGTCAGCTCAAGTGCCGGTTCGCTCACCCAGGTGCGGGAATGCGCCGCCCTGCTCACCACCGAGGCCAAACGGCGGGGGGTGGCCACGGTCATGGTCGGCCATGTCACCAAAGACGGCGAGCTGGCCGGGCCCCGGGTTCTCGAGCACATGGTCGACACGGTGCTGGCCTTCGGGGGCGAGCGTCACCACGCCCTGCGGGTGCTGCGGGCGGTCAAGCACCGGTTCGGGACCACCGACGAGTTGGGCCTGTTCGAGATGGGAGAGTCAGGCCTGGTGGGGCTACCCGACCCCAGCCGCTTGTTCCTGGCCGACCGGCGGGTGGGGGTGCCAGGCTCGGTGGTCGTGCCGACCATCGAAGGTCACCGGCCCCTCCTGGTCGAGCTACAGGCCCTGGTCACCGGCGACGTGGCCGGTTCGCCCCGGCGGTCGGCTCAGGGGCTCGATCCCGGCCGGTTGGCGTTCATCCTGGCGGTCCTCGAACAACGCGCAGGGGTCCCGGTGTCGCGCTCTGACATCTATGCCCTGGCTGTCGGCGGGGTGCGCATAACCGAACCCGGCGCCGACCTGGCCCTGGCGCTAGCCGTCGCCTCCGCCCAGCTCAATCGCAGCGTCTCCGGGTCACTGGTGGCCATCGGTGAGGTGGGGCTGGGGGGAGAGCTCCGCCAGGTTGGCCAGACCCGCCGCCGCCTCAGCGAAGCTGCCCGGCTGGGCTTCACCCACGCCGTGGTCCCTGATTCGGCACCCGACGCCCCCGAAGGGATCAACCTGATCCGTGCTGGCACCGTGCACGAGGCCATAACGGCCGCTTTGGCCGACGCATCCGGCCGCCTCGCCGCCGCTGGGTAGGATGGGGAGCGTGCTGGCCCGACGAAGCACCCCGATGCTCGATGCTTTGCGAGCGGTCGCGCCCGGCAAGCCCCTGCGGGAAGGTCTCGATCGCATCCTGCAGGCCGGCAAGGGAGCCCTCATCGTGGTCGGCGACGGGCCGGAGGTCCTCAACATCTGCTCGGGCGGGTTCCTGCTCGACGCGGCGTTCAGCCCCCAGCGGCTATCGGAGCTGGCGAAGATGGACGGAGCCATCATCCTGGCCCGCGATGCCAGTCGCATCGCCCGGGCCAACGTGCACCTGGTACCCAACCCCAACGTCCCCACCTCCGAAACCGGCACCCGACACCGCACCGCCGAGCGGGTGGCCCGTTCGATCGACGTGCCGGTGATCTCGGTATCAGAAGACATGGCGGTCATCGCCGTCTACGTGAACGACGAGAAGCACCCTCTGGAGCCCACCGCTCGTCTGCTCAACCGAGCCAATCAGGCTCTTCAGACGCTTGAGCGCTACCGGTCGCGTCTCGACTCCGTCTCAGCCTCGCTGTCGGCGCTCGAAGTAGAAGATCTCGTCACCCTGCGCGACGTGGTGAGCGTGTTGCAGCGCACCGAGATGGTGCGTCGCATCGCCGACGAGATCGAAGTCGATGTGGTCGAGCTCGGGGTCGACGGTCGCTTGGTGATGCTCCAGCTCGAAGAACTGCTGGGCGGGGTCTACGAAGACGGACGCCAGGTTGTGCGCGACTACTTCCACGAAGACAGCGACTGGCACCTCGACGAGGCACTGGGCGCGCTGGCGGGCCTCGACACCGAGGAACTGCTCGACCTCAAGGTGGTGGCCGAGATGCTGCGCACCCCTGGCGATGGTCAGGAACTCGACCGCAGCGTCACCCCCCGCGGTTACCGGCTCCTGTCCAAGATCCCCCGCTTGCCCGACTCGGTGTCCGACAACATCGTCAAGCGCTTCGGCACCCTGCAGAAGATCATGCGGGCCACGATCGCCGACCTCGAAGAAGTCGAGGGTGTGGGCAACCACCGAGCCAAGGCCATCAAGGAAGGCTTGTCGCGTCTCGCGGAGACTTCGATACTCGAGCGCTACTCCTGAGGTACCCGCCGCTCCGGCGTTGATCGCTCGTGCTCGGAGACCCAGGGGTCAGGTGGCTCGACGTTCGAGCTGGGTGCGGTCGACGATGCGGTACCGGCGCTCGTTCTGTTCGATCCAGCCCAGGCGGATGAACGAGGCGATGGCCTTGTTGACCCGTTCGCGGGACGCCCCCACCATGCCGGCCAGCTCTTCCTGGGTAATGGGCAACGAGAACTCGTCGGCGGTGCCCGCCAGTTCGATCAGACGCTTCGCGGTGCGCCCGGTGACGTCGAGGAACATGGTGTCGGCCAGGGCTTCGTCGAGGTTGCGAAGCCTACTGGTGAGCATGTCGGTGACGCTCCACAGCAGCTCGGGCCGGGCCTCGAAGATCGATCGCACGGCCGAGTACGGGATGATGATCACCTCGGATGGCTCGAGCGCCCGAGCATCGGCACTGCGGCCCTTGGAATCGAACAACGGCATCTCGCCGAACAGATCGCCTCGCTCCATAAGGGCGATGACTGACTCACGGTTGTCGGGTGACCGCTTGGCGATGGCCACCCGGCCGTCGACGACCACGAACAGGTGGTTCGACTCGTCACCTTCACCGAATAGCGTGTCGCCCCGGCGAAGATCACGGATCTCGGCGGCAGCTTCGAGCTCGGCGAGCTCATGCGGTTCAAGCTTGGCGAACATCTCGACAGATGCCAGCAACTCCAGGTCGGCCATTCCTGGATGGTATCCACCTAATGAGCGACCGGTGGGTGGTGGCCCAAGTTCGCTCCAACTTCCAGATTGTGGCCCGGACGGGTGCACCACGCCGCCCGACAGCGCCGGCGTATCTCCTGATGGTCTCCGCGTGGCACCCTGACGGGGTGAAGATCCGCATTGGTCACGGGTACGACGTCCACCCGTTCAGCCCTGATCCCGAGCGGCCCTTGGTGCTCGGGGGTGTCCTCATTCCCGGCGCGACGGGTCTGGTCGGGCACAGCGACTCCGATCCCATCGCCCACGCCTGTATCGACGCTGTCGTCGGGGCGGTAGGGCTGGGCGACATCGGGACGCTTTTCCCCGACACCGACCCTGCCCATGCCGGTGCCGACAGCTGCGCGTTGCTGACCGAAGCGCTGCAACTGGTGGCCGGCGCGGGCTGGGCGGTGAACAACATCGATTGCACGGTGGTGCTCGAGATGCCCAAACTCGCACCGCACCGCGGGTCGATCGAGGCCCGCCTCACCGAGGTGGTCGGAGCACCCGTCACCGTCAAGGCCAAGCGGGGCGAAGGCCTCGGTCCCATTGGGCGCGGCGAGGGTATTGAATGCCACGCTGTCGCCCTGCTCACATCGGAAGGAACCTGATGCCAGCATCTGGTCGTCCCAAGCGGCCCAAGTCGACTCGATCGTCCGAGGGCCGGTCATCCGCCAAGGCGCCGTCCGGCGGCAAAGGACAGAGTGCGCGGGGTCGCGGTCAGGGCCGGCCCCAACGAGGTGGGCCTCGCGCTGGAGGCAGGGTTCCATCAGGGGCGGCCGACGCCCCGGCGCGTCGGAGCGCCCCCCGGGGGCTCGGGGGTGAACGGGTCGAGGGCCGCCAGGCGGTTCGGGAGCTGCTGCTTTCTGGTCGTAGACGTACCCGGGAGGTGTTGTTGGCGGCGGGCATGGACCAAGCCGACATCCTCGACGACATCGTCGAGCTCGCCCACGAACTCAAGGTGCCGGTGCGCGAAGTCAGTCGTAGCAAGTTCGATGCCTTGGCCCGCACGGAGTCGGCCCAAGGAGTCCTGGCCGAGGCGGCCGGCCTACCCGAGCACGAACTCGACGCCCTGCTGGAATCTGTCGAGGGCGGTGTCCCGTTCCTGATCGCGCTTGACGGCGTGACCGATCCGGGCAACCTCGGAGCGCTCCTGCGAACGGCCGAGTGCGCCGGGGTCACCGGCGTGGTCCTGCCTCGCCACCGTGCGGTTCATGTAACGCCGACGGTCACCAAGACCGCGGCTGGAGCCGTCGAGTTCCTGCCCATGACCCTCGTCGGCGGTCTACCCAACGCCATCGCCCAGATGCAGGCCGCAGGGGTGTTGGTCGTCGGCTTGGACGAGCAGGGCGACTCCCGCCTGGACGGGCTCGATCTGGCCCAACCCGTCTGTCTGGTGCTCGGGGCTGAAGGGGCGGGTCTCAGCCGCCTGGTCCGCCAGCGATGCGACGCCGTGGCCGCCATCCCCCTGCGCGGCAAGCTCAACTCCCTCAACGTGGCCGCCGCCGGAGCGGTCGCCTGCTTCGAGGTCGCCCGCCAACGGACCTGAGCCTCCAGCCTCACCTGCTGTGGGGCGATTTCCTCGCGGGCGGGCGCGTGGTGATCACCCCATCGGGTTACGGGGTCACGGGGTGGGGTGCTCGGGGGTGGCGGCCCGGATGGCGGCCCAGACCTTTTCGGGGGTGCACGGCATGTCGATGTGGCGTACGCCCAGGTGGGCCAGCGCGTCGCAGACCGCGTTGTGGACGGCCGGGGTGGCGCCGATCGTTCCCGACTCGCCGATGCCCTTGGCGCCCAGCGGGTTGAGGGGGGTGGGGGTCTCCATGGCGATGCGCTCGTACATGGGGACCTCGGTGGCGCCCGGGATGGCGTAGTCGGCCAGGGTGGCGGTCAGCGGATTGCCGTAGTCGTCGTAGCGCACCTCCTCGAGCAGTGCCTGGGCGACCCCCTGGGCCAGGCCCCCGTGTACCTGACCGTCGGCCAGCAGCGGGTTGAGGATGGTGCCGGCGTCGTCGCA
>CAZEFG010000099.1:3641-8284 GCA_964511355.1 uncultured Iamiaceae bacterium | reverse complement strand
CGCCTTCGAGGGCCTGCGGGTCATGGACAAGCTGGTCGAGATCCGCAAGGGCAACGTCGAAGACGACGAGTTCGGCCACGAACCTCCCACCCGGATCATCAACCGACGCCAAAAGATCGAGGTCGATCCGTCAACCCTGCCCGCCCGGTCGCCGGAGGTGGTCACCGACAATCCGGTTTTCACCCCGCCTTTCCTGGGCCCCAAGATCGTCAAGGGCATCGCCATCGACGACATCATCGGCTACATCAACGAGACCACCCTGTACCGCAACCAGTGGCAGTTCCGACCCCACAGCGGCGAGACCGACGACGAATTCAAGACGCGTCTGCGGCCCACTCTGCGCCAACAGGTTTCGGCTGCCACCGCGGCTGGGATTCTCGTCCCCCAGGTCGCCTACGGATACTTCGCCGCCAACGGCGACGGGAACGACCTGGTCATCTGGAAGGACGACACCCGTACCAGCGAGTGGGTGCGCTTCAGCTTCCCCCGTCAACCGGTCGAACCGTGGCTGTGCATCGCCGACATGGTCCGCCCGATGGGTTCAGAGGATCCCGACTACGTGTCCTTTCAGATCGCGACCATGGGCCACGCCATCTCTGAGCGCACCGCTGAGCTGTTCGCGGCGAACGAGTACCAGGAGTACCTGCTCCTGCACGGACTGGGAGTCGAGATGGCCGAAGCGCTGGCCGAGATGTGGCACCACCGGGTACGCACCGAATGGGGTTTCGTCGACGAGGACGGACCTACCCTGCACGGCTTGTTCCGCCAGCAGTACCGGGGCGGCCGCTACTCGTGGGGCTACCCGGCCTGCCCTGACCTCGAAGACAACATGAAGGTGGCCGAGTTGTTGGGCGCCGACCAGTTGGGCATCGAGGTCAACGAGGACACCGGCTACCAGTATCACCCCGAACAGACCACCTCGGCCCTGGTCCTGCATCACCCCAGGGCGAAATACTTCGTCGCCCGCTAGGGCCAAGACGAACCGTCGCTTGCCAGTGCCCGAGTCGTTCCTCAGGCGGAGCGTCACCGGACCGCTACGCCGGCGCGAACCGGCGGTGCTCGTTGCGTGGGCGGCGATCGGGTTGGGCACGGTCATTCGGCTCCACCAGTTCGGCCAGCGTCGGTCACTGTGGACCGACGAGGCCGCGTTGGCGGTCAACGTAGTCCAGCGCGACTTCGGGGGGCTCCTCCAACCTCTGGACGGTAACCAGGGAGCTCCCGTGCTGTTTCTGTTCGCCCAGCGGGTGGCGGTCCTGGTGGGAGGCAACAACGAGTACGCATTGCGCCTGGTGCCCCTGGGCGCGGGGCTGGCCGTCTTGGTCCTCACCTGCCTGGTGGCGCGACGGCTCGGCTCGGCAACCTTCGCCGCGGTCGCGACATCGCTAGTGGCTTTCTCACCCAGCCTGGTGAGGTACTCGACCGAGGTGAAGCAGTATTCCAGCGACGCGGTCATCGCCGTCGGGCTCGTGCTGGTGGCCTTGCTGGCGGCGGAATCCGAGCGCCCACGGCGTTACCTGGTGGCGCTGGCCGTGGCGGGAGCCGTCGCACTGTGGGCCTCGCATCCGGCGGTGTTCATCCTGGCCGGGACCGGCACTGTGCTGGCAGCCCGAGCCGCCTGGCGCCGCCGTTGGAGTGACCTCGTTCCCCTGGCTGCGGTGGCCGCCCTCTGGGCGGTGAGCGCAGGAGCGCTCTATCAGGTCTCGCTCCGGGGGCTCGACCAGAACGAGTTCCTCGCCTCGTACTGGCAGGACGGGTTCCTGCCCCGGCCCGTGACCCCGGGTTCGGCAATCAGGTGGCTGGTCGAGGTAGCCGTGGGCGTCATGGAGAACCCGGTCGGGTTGGCGCTCCCCGCCTTCGCTCTGGTGATGTTGGCCGTCGGCCTGTGGACCCTCGGGCAGCACCACAGAATCGGGTTGGGGATGCTGGTTGCGTTTGCGCCGTTCTTGATGTTGGCGGCGGCCCTTGAGCTCTATCCGATCCAGGATCGCCTGGTGCTCTTCGTGGTGCCGCTCGTTGTTCTGGGTGTTGGCGCGTTGGTCGACCTGCCTGCCAACGCGTGGCGCAGCGCAGCGATCGCAGCCTTGGCTGTCGTGGCATCGACTGGGGTGATCGACGTCGTTCGCATGACCGTCGACCCCCCTGAGTTCGCGGCGAGTCGCCCGGTGTTCCAACACGTCGGCACCAACTGGGCCCCGGGCGACGAGGTCTGGATCCATGACGTCACCGTCGAGCCGTACCGTTACTACGGGCCGATCGTGGGGGTTGACGCCGACCGCCGCACCCGCTGGTCGACGGACGGGCCGTGCTCGGTCGACGCCACCGGCCAGGTGTGGGTGGTCTTCGCCTACACGCTGAGCTCCAGGCCCGACGACGAGGCGCTACGGCTGCGTCAGCACCTGGCGCAACAGGCCCAGGTGGTCTCGGTGTTCGAGCGAAACGACGCCTCGGCGGTGCTGTTGGACTTCGACGCCCCGGATGGCAATCAGGTTGATCCCGACCCTGACCTCGGTTGCATCGTCACGGCGGCCGAACCGCCGGTGGCGAGATCCGGCCTGGCCACCGCCCCCTTCGGTACCGGCGCCACCAGCTAGCCGAACACGACAGGCCCGCCGCGGCGGGGAAGGGGAAACCGGTGCCGGCCCTGCAACAATGTGGCGGTGCCTCAGCCGTGTCTGTCCGTGGTCATGCCCTGCTTCAACGAGCAGGCCACCATCGACGAGGTGCTCAAGCGGGTGCTCGACTCGCCTTGGACCTCGGAGGTCATCGTCGTCGACGACGGTTCGACCGATGGCACCCGTGAGCGGTTGAGTTCGATCACCGATCCCAGGGTCGTGGTTCTTCTGCAGCCCACGAACCGGGGAAAAGGTGCCGCCGTGCGGCGTGGGTTCGAGGCGGCATCGTCGGAGTTCGTCATCATCCAGGACGCCGACCTGGAGTACGACCCCGCCGACTACACCACCATGCTCCAGCCGTTGGTCGACGGCCGGGCCGATGTCGTCTACGGCTCGCGGTTCATGGGTGGGCAACCACATCGCGTTCTCTACTTCTGGCACTCGATGGGAAACCGGTTCCTCACCCTGTTGTCCAACATGGCGACCAACCTCAACCTCACCGACATGGAGACCTGCTACAAGGCGTTTCGGCGTGAGGTGGTCGAGTCCCTGGACCTGGTCGAGGACCGGTTCGGGATCGAGCCGGAGATGACCGCCAAGGTGGCGCGCGGAGGTTGGCGGATCTATGAGGTCGGCATCTCCTACAGCGGCCGGACCTACGCCGACGGCAAAAAGATCAACTGGCGCGACGGCGTGCGGGCGTTGTGGTGCATCGGGCGCTACTCGCCGATCGGCGAGCGACTCAGCGGCCTGGGTGGTCGGCGGCCTACGACGTCTTGACGATGAGCACGTTGCAGGGCGCGTGGTGAACCACCGAGCTGCCGACGCTGCCGAGCAGACGACCAGGGCCTTGCATTCTGACGTTGCCGACCACGATGAGATCGGCCTTGCTGCGGTTCGCCTCGTCGATCAGCACGTCGGCCGGCTTACCCACGCCCACGCTGGCGACGTACTCGGGCCGGTCCGGCAACGTCCGCATGAAGTCGTCGATCGACTGCTCGGCGCGGTCTGAGTCGCGCAATTCGAAACGGTCAGAGCCGACTCCGACGACCTCGACGGTGGACTCGTCGATGGCGGTCACCACCCGCAGGGTGGCTCCCAGTGCCTTCGCCAGCTTGGCCGCCTCACGCACCGCATGTTGGGCGGTTTCGACATCAAGGAAACCGACGACGATGTTGTTCACGATGACTCCGAGTTCTCTGGGCGATGGCTAGCTCTGAATATACGGCTCTGAGCCGACAACCTGTGCCGACCTGCTCAGGGGGCGAGGATGGCCCGGGCAACCAGGTCCTGGCCAAAACCGGTGAGGATGGCGAGATAGAGGAGCCCGGTGGCGGCCATCACTGCCGAATACTGCCGTTCTTTCAGAGCGAGGCGAGTGACGAACACCAGGCCGATGGTGGTGACCGCGCACGCCACCCAGAACCACACCAACAGGCCGTTGTAGCCATCGTCGATGTCGCCTCGCAGGGCCGAGATCATGCCGGTCGGCCACAGGAACGCGGCCAGATGGAAAGGCCACACCGCTGCGGTCCAGCGAACCAGTTCGAGCAGCGGTGCCCGCGACAGCCCCGGCTGAACCAGGTACCAGTGGCCGAGAAGCATGGCGTCGGTGATGACCCCGAAGAACGCGGCGCCGACCAGAGTTCGCGCGATCGACAACACCACCGGGTCGCCCGCGGCCACGCCGGCGGCGACCAGACCGACCAGGCCGATCACGGGGGCGATCAGATCGAGGTGGGGTGGGAACTCGGGGACGCTGTCGTCCTTGGCGGCTGCTTCAACCTCGATCCCGGTCATCGCCGCCACGCGAGCTGAACGCGCTTCGGCCAGTTGGCGCTGGCCCGCTACTCCGGCCGCCCGCCTCTGCACCGAGACCCACAGGGCCACCGAGGTGGCGATGACGACACCGATAGCCGACACGTCGCGGACGGGCACGTCGTCGCCGAAACGCAGGCCGATGCCCACCGCGGCCAACGCCATCAGCCCGAAGGTGATGCGCATCATCCAGCCGTAGCCGATACCGACCTC
>CAZEFG010000099.1:0-3541 GCA_964511355.1 uncultured Iamiaceae bacterium | reverse complement strand
ACGCCATCAGCCCGAAGGTGATGCGCATCATCCAGCCGTAGCCGATACCGACCTCGCGTCGACGGGTCGTGATCCAGAGGAAGAAGAGGCTGCCTACCGCCCACTGCAACAGAACGGTGGCGGCGTCGAGTGCGAGCACGCTTATCGGCCCCGGCCCTCGACCACCACGAGGTCGTGGTCGGCCTGGTTCAGGGCCACAGGTCCGTCGGGGGTGGCCACCACGATGTCTTCGATCCGGGCACCCCATTGTCCGGGGACGTAGATACCGGGCTCGATGGAAAACGCGTTGCCGGCAACGAGCGGCTCGGTGTTGCCTGCCACCAGGTAGGGGTCCTCGTGCTCCTCCACGCCTATGCCGTGGCCCAGACGATGGATGAAGTAGCCGTCGAAACCGCCGTCGGCGATGTGGGTTCGAGCGACCGCGTCGACGTCCGCTGCAGCGGTGCCCACCCGGGCCGCAGCGACCGAGCGGGCCTGCGCTTCCTGGAGGACCCCGTACAGCTCGACGAACTCGGCGGGTGGCTCACCGGTGTAGACGCACCGGGTGATATCCGAGCAATAGCCGAGCCCCGAATCGTCGACGGGAGCGAACGTGCCCCCGAAGTCGCAGAGCACGACCTCGTTGGGCTCGATCACCCGGGAACCAGGGTGGTGGTGGGGGCTGGCGGCGTTGGCCCCGGCCGCCACGATGGCGAAGTTCACCTTGTCGTGGCCCTCGGCCACGATCCGTCGACCCAGCTCGGCCGAGACGTCGGCTTCGGTCCGGCCGATGAGGGGAATTTCGCCCGCCTGGAGCTGGGCCGCGATGCGATCGACCGCTTCAGCGGCTCGGCGCAGACCGGCGATCTCGTCCGCGTCCTTCACCGCCCGGAGCGGACCGACCAACTCCGAAGCCCGCCGCCACGCCACCTGCGGCATGCGGGGCAGCAATTCGACCAGGAACCGAGACCAGGTCTGGTCCCCGACGGCGACCGACCGGGCCGGCCCCGCCAGTTCGGCGGTGAGGGCCACCGGGTCGGCGGTCTCGTCCCAACCCACGATCTCGAAGCTGTCAGTGCGCGGCGCCACCCGAGCCACCTCGAGACGCGGCACCAGCATGGTGGCTTCACCATCGACGGGCAGCACCAACATGGTCAGGCGTTCGAGCGGCATGGCGTGGTACCCGGTCAGCCACGGCAGATCAGCCCCCACCGACAGCATCAGCACGTCGACGCCCTGGGCTTGCATGGCGTCGCGGACACGATCGAAGCGCGCTGCGAAGAGCGCGTCAGCAGCCGAGGAGGTCATGGCCACAGGGTAGACACCGGCCCTCGACACCTCGACATTTGCCGCTCGGCGAGGCTCAGAGACCTGCGCTAACGAAGAAGACACATACCAAGGCACCGAACAGAGCCGCCCCGATGACTGGCACCGGCGCCCCACGCTGACGCCGCTGAACCATCGCCATCACGACCGCTATCGCATAGAGCACGACTGTCATGACAACGACGGCCAAGAAGAACGAGCGGGCGCTCGAGTTGAGCTCGGGGTCCGCGAACCGTCGGACGTAGCCGACCGCCAGCACCATGTAGAGAACCGACGCCAGGCCGGCCAAGACCCACGCCCCTTGTAAGCGTGATCGACCACCGTTCAACATCGGCGGTGTTCCTCAGCTATCGAGGTTGGCGAGGACCGACTCGGCTAGCGGGCGTACCGCGTCGAGCGTGGTTTGGCCCTCGAGTCGCAACGCGACGACGACGGTGCGATCGCCGTCGGAGATAGAGATGGTGCGACCGCCGGTGGCACCGGTGGTTTCGAGCGATACACCCCCGACGGTGATGGCTTGGAAGCCCAGCCCCTCGACTGGCTCACCGGGCAGGTTCTCGAGATGGGAAGCGAACCGAGCGGTGCTGGTGGTCAGCGCAACGCCCACCATCTGGCGGGTGTCGTTCTCCCACACGCATTGGCTGAAGGCCAGTCCGTCGAGGGTCTCCCCTACTTCGAGTTCGTTGCCGGCCGGGCCGATCAGGGCCTCGATGTCGGCCTCGTCGACCAGACCACAGGCATCGGGCAGTGCCACATCGTCGGCCGCCGTGGTCGTTTCGGTGGCGTCGTCGTCGCTGTCGATCCCGGCCGGGAGTTCAGAAGAGGTCGCGTCGGTTGAGGCGGCATCGTCATCGCTGCAACCCACCAGGAACAACACCCCCAAGCTCAACACGACGGCAAGGATGCGACGGACGGCGGTGAGGCGAATCTCCATGGGGGCTCCTTCATCTGCGTACACCACGTATACGCCATGGGGCCCTGGAGCGTTGACACTCCGACGGAATCAGGCCGGTTCGACCGCCCGGGCGGTGAGACCGATGCGGGCGGCGGCGGTCTGGGCGTGATGGCTCGACCGGGTGAGAGGGCTGGCCTCGACGTGAGCGATCCCGAGGCGTTCGCCCTCGACGCGCAGCGCCTCGAACTCCTCAGGGGTCCACCAGCGGGAGATCGGCAGGTGGTCGACGGTGGGGCGCAGGTACTGCCCGGCGGTCACGACATCGACGCCCACGCCCCGTAGGTCGGCCAGGGTGGCCACCACCTCGTCGTAGGTCTCTCCCATCCCGAGTACCAGGCCGGACTTGGTGGCGAAGCCGGCCGCCTTGGCCCGGGCCAGCACCGCCAGGCTCCGGGCATAGGACGCCGAAGGCCGGGCCACCCGCTGCAGGCGCGGGACGGTCTCGACGTTGTGGTTGACGATGTCGGGCCCGGCGTCGAACACGATCTGCAACGAGTCGGGGTTGCCCTTGAGGTCGGAGATCAGCACCTCGATCAGCGCCTCGGGGCGGCGACGACGGATGGCGGCGATGGTGGCCGCGAACTGACCGGCACCCCCATCGGCGAGATCGTCGCGGGCGACGGTGGTGAGGACCACGTAGTCGAGACCCATGCGTTCGACGGCTTCGGCAACGTGTTCGGGTTCGGCGGGGTCGGGCGGAGCCGGGTGGCGGGTATCGACCAGGCAGAAGCCACAGGCCCGGGTACAACGCTCGCCGTTGATCATGAAGGTGGCCGTGCCCTCGCCCCAGCACTCGTAGATGTTGGGACAGCCGGCCTCTTCGCACACCGTGACCAACTGCAGGTCGCTCATGGTGGCCTTGAGCTGGAGGTATTCGGGGCTGGTGCGCAGCTGGACCCGCATCCACTCGGGCTTGCGCTCGTGGATCGGCACCTGTTCGGTGACGCCCGCCTGAGCCAGACGGCCCGCCAGCCTCACCGGCGTTTCACCATTGGCCGGCGTCGGGGTTGCTTCGGCCCCCATGACCTCGCCGCCGCGGGTGGGGCGGCCTCCGCCGACCGGTTGACCCTGGGTGCGTCGACCACGGCTGAACGGCGTGAGGTCGTCGGGGCGTTCGCGCCACACCACATCGGCCCGTTCGGCACCGGCGACTCCCCAAAGGGCGACGGCGCGAGCGGTCAGGGTGTCGACCACCTTTCGCATGTCGCCGGTGAAGCCCTCGGCAGCCAGCGAGGTGACCCCCATGTCGGCGATGCCGCAGGGAACGATGTGGCCGAACAT
>CAZEFG010000098.1:0-8312 GCA_964511355.1 uncultured Iamiaceae bacterium | reverse complement strand
GAGGCGGGTGCGAGAAGGCGTCATTGGCGTTCCTAGTGGTGGGTCGAAGAGTGGATTCAAGGCTGCGAGCTGGGTCTCTCAGGCCCGTAGAACCACGTCGGCCTGCTCGATGTCCTTGTGGTACCGCTTGTGCACCAGCAGCGGTCCCAGGGGGAAGTCGAGCTTGTGCCACAGGCCGCTGGCCGGACCGAGCCGAGTGGCCCGGGGAAGTTCTCCGACGATCTCGGACGGGTTGGCCTGGGACAACTTGCCCGAGGCGAAGACCAGGATTCGACGGTCGGTGACCACCACGCAGCGATAGCTGTTGAGGATCAGGAACGGGACGACCCCAGCGATGAGCAGCCATTGGCTATGCGTCTGGGCGGGGAACACGGCCTGGACCTGTTCGCCGGGTTGGAGCTTGCCCTGGGCCTTCTTCTCGATCTTGTCTCTGATGCTCACGGATCTCCTTGGAAGGTTGCGCGGTCCATTGGACGCCACCTTCGGGCAGGACCCTTTCGGAAACCTTCAGATGCCGGCGAAATGCTCCTCGCCGGCGACCCTGTGCTGGAATGGTTCCATGACGGAGGATTTCGGCGGCGACGGGTTCGCCGCAGCGCCGATCCGTTTCGCTCGGGCGGGAACGACAAGCATCGCCTATCAAATGTTCGGCACCGGTCCGTCGACGATCGTCGCTGTGCCGCCGATGGCCCAGAACGTCGAGCACTGCTGGGGTTGGCCCGGAATCCGCTTCATGCTCGAGCGATTCGGCTCGTTCTGCCGCTACGTGCACTTCGACAAGCGCGGCACCGGGGCGTCCGACCGCAACGTCAGCCTCCCCGAGGTCGATCAGCGCGTCGATGACCTGCGTGCCGTGATGGACGATGCCGACATCGATCGGGCTTTCCTGTTCGGTACGTCCGAAGGCGGGCCGATGACGCTGCTGTACGCCGCGACCTACCCCGACCGGGTAGCCGGCATCGTCCTCGAGGGCTCCGGGGCGCGCCTGACCGACAGGGAGCCACCCCACGACGAGGAGTTCGTCGCCAACATGTTGCGTTTCGCCGACCGTTGGGGAACTCCGGAGACGATCACCCCCGAGCTGTTCGCCCCCTCGCTCGTCGACGATCCGAACTTCCGCAAGTGGCACGCCGGCTACGAGCGCCAGTCGGCAAGCCGCGAGGCGATCCTCACTCTGATGCGGATGAACGGCGCGATGGATGCTCGGGAGGTGCTGCCCCGCATCACGGTGCCGGTCCTGTTGTTGAACCGAACCGACGACATCATCACGCCGATCCGGTTCGCCAGAGAGACCGCTGCCGCGCTTCCCGACGCCCGCCTCGTCGAACTGCCGGGCGCTGATCACTACACGTACGCGGCCGATGTCGACCGAATACTCGACGAGATCGAGCGGTTCGTGACCGGCTCGGTCTCGACGGCGGCGCCGCGGCCTCGACGACGACCACACGTGAAGGTCACCACCCTCGGCCGGTTCGCGGTGTCCCTCAACGGCAAGGAGGTCGCGCCCGCGACGTGGGGCTCGCGGCGAGCCCGCCAACTTTTCAAGCGCTTGGTCGTTGCCGAGGGCGGGCCAGTGAGCCGCGACGAGCTGTGCGATCTGCTGTGGCCCGACGAACCCGACCACGATCGCCTGAGGCCCCGACTGTCGGTGCAACTCTCCACGGTGCGGCGGATCCTTGACGGCGGCGTGGTCGCCGATCGTTCATCGATCCGGCTCGACGTCGACCACGTCCACAGCGACCTCGTGGCGTTCAAACGACTGACCGACGACCGCGCCATCGTCGATGCGTACACGGGCCAGTTGTTGCCCGACGACGTGTACGAGGACTGGGCTGAACCGCCCCGAGCGGCTGCCCGGGTGAGGTTCTTGGCGGCTGCCCACCGGCTGCTCGACCACGCCGTCACTCACGGCGAGCATCTCGCGGCCGTCGAGTTGGCGACCAGGATCATCGACGTCGACCCCTACGACGATGTCGCCCATCGGGCCACGATCGCCGGGCTGCATTCGAACGGCAGTCGCGGCGCGGCTCAGGCCGCGTATGCGAGCTATGTCAATCGGATTGCCGATCTCGGCGTCCAGCCCGAGCCGTTCGATGACCTGATCGCCCAGCAGTAGCTGGTTCGGCACCGGACGGCGGCTGAAGGTTTCCGGAAGGGTCGTCCCAGATCTTGGGGACATGAACAGCACCAGCGCACCGCTCTTGCCGGTACGGGCCGTGGCCGGCGGGTTGATCGGCGTCGTCCTTTCGGCCGGCGTCATCGCATTCGCCGCGCATCAATGGTTCTACGTCATCGTGTTGTACGGCTTCCTGATCGGGATGTGCGGTGGGCTGATGGCCTGGATGGTGCTCGACGAGTTCGATCCCAGTCTGCAAGGGACTCGAGCCATGGCCGTTGGCGGTCTCGCCACCGCGGCTTTCACCTACGTGCTGTACGAGTACATCCGCTATCGCCTCGACGTCGCCGGGATCGATGTACGGAGTGGGTGGTGGGACCATCTCGGCGAGACCGCCCGGCAGGGCAGCGCGTTCGGTCGGCTCGGTCGCGTTAGCACCATCACCCTGGGCGCCTGGTTCGTGTGGGGCGCCCGTGGGCTGGAACTCGCGATCGCGATGTGCTGCGGCGCGGGCATCGCTCGGGCCGTCAACTACCGACGCTGAAAGCCGCGATCGGCACGTCGCCCGAAGCCACTCACTCGGCACCGTCGACGTCTGAAGGTTTCCGAAAGGGTCGTCACCGATGCTGACGACATGAACACCACCAGCGCACCGAGCTCGTCGCTCAGGCAGCCTCCGGTTGAGATCGCGCCGGACACGTTCGTGATCCAGGCGACCGTCGGAGAGGGGGTCGCCCCGCAGGCGATCCACATGAACTCGATGGTGATCCGGGGAGCCGAACCGGTCGTCGTCGACACTGGCTGTCCCCTACA
Source organism: uncultured Iamiaceae bacterium (assembly GCA_964511355.1). GTDB lineage: Bacteria > Actinomycetota > Acidimicrobiia > Acidimicrobiales > SKKL01 > SKKL01. Next base: position 5,383 of record CAZEFG010000098.1, on the reverse strand, counting down.
CCGCAAGCAATACCTCGATGATCTGTTCGCGCTGGTCGAACCCGAAGACGTGCGCTGGGTGTTCATCAGCCATGACGACCCGGACCACCACGGCAACCTCGAGGCGGTGATGGACGCGTGCCTCAACGCCACCTTGGTCGCGAGTTGGTTCCTGTGCGAGCGCCTCGGCGCCGAAGGCTTCAGGGTGCCCCCGTCACGGTGGCGCTGGCTCGGTGATGGTGACGTGCTGGATGCCGGTGATCGCAACTTGGCGTTGGTGCGGCCGCCGCTGTACGACTCACCGACCACGCGGGGCCTCTTCGACCCGGTCACGGGTGTCTATTGGGCATCTGACTGCTACGCCACTCCGGTCGAGCGGGGCACCGCGTTCGTATCGGAGCTCGACCCCGACATGTGGGCCGGCGGGTTCACGGCGTTCAACATGTGGAACAGCCCGTGGGTATCGATCACCGACCCTGAGGCGTTCGGGGTGCAGTGCGGCCGGGTCGAGCAACTCCGACCGACTGCGATCGCGTCCGCTCACGGCCCGACGATCGAAGCGTCCCACGTCCAGCAGGCCTTCGACATGCTGCGCCGCCTGCCGGTCACCGCCGCGCCACCGCAGCCTGATCAGGCCACGCTCGACCAGATCGTCGCCGCGATGGGCGAGGTCGAGGCCAGCTGACCACCCCTTTCGCGCTCTCAGCACCAACCGCCGAACTACCGCGGCACCCCATCCCACGCACCTCGCTCCAAGGAGAACTCATGTCAACCGGTACCCCCCGACCCCGCCGTGCCCTCGCCGTCCTCGCCGCGCTCGGCCTCACCCTCGCGGCCTGCGGAGGCGACGACAGCAGCAGCGGCAGTCCGGCGGAGAGAACTCCGGCGGAGAGCAACGAGTACTCCGAGGCGCTGGCCGAGGGCTACAAGACCGATCCGGACTTCCCTCTCTCCGACGACGAATCAGACTGCCTCGCCCGCGAGTTCGTCGCCGCCCTTGGCGGTCCGACCGCCTTCGAGGCCGCTGGGGTAGCTCCCGGCGACCTCGTCGGAGTCGACAACCCGCTGCGCCAGGTCGACCCCGCCGCCGAACAGGCTCGCGCCGCAGGAGGCGCCTTCAGCACCTGCGGGGTCCGCATCGTCGATGTGCTCTTCGAGCCCGGCAGCATCTCAGAGGATGTCCGTACGTGCATCGAGGACGCCCTGACCGACGAGGTTCTGGGCGAGGCCTTCGTGGCCGACGTCGAGGCCGGTGGCGACGTCATAGGCGACGCCCTGGAGCCGTGCAGTCGCCTGTCGTGAACCCGCGAGTCCGAAACACCCCACCGCAACCCGACGAAGAGCCGTCCTCCCATGCCCCCTCCCCCGATCAGGGCGCGCTCGGCGTCGCCCGTTACGGCGGGTGACCCAATGACCCCTACCGACACCAGGAGCACCAACATGACAACCCCGATCCGCAAGCGCTACCGGATGATGCTGGCCATCGCCCTCGGCATTGCCACCCTGGGCCTGGGCGCCTGCGGCGATGACGATGCCGCCGCATCGCCACCCTCTACTGACCCGCCAGCCGATACCGCCGCGCCCGCCGGCGAGGTGGTCGAGGTGACCATGGTCGACTACGCCTTCGAAGGGCTCCCCGAGACGGTCACAGCTGGCACCCGCCTCACCGTCACCAACGCGGCCAATGCTGAGCTGCACGAAGTCGTGTTGTTCCGTCTGCCCGACGACGAGGATCGCCCCCTCACCGAGCTCGCCACCCTCGGACCAGACGACCTCATGGCCATTCTCGGTGAGCCGGACTCGGTGCTCCTGGCCGCCCCCGGCGGGCCCGCGATCCCCGCCGTGGGCGACGGCACCCTGACCGAGCCCGGACGCTACGGCCTGTTCTGTTTCATCCCGACCGGAGCCGACGTCGACGAGTACCTCACCGCCGCCGCGGACCCGGAACTGGAGGGCCCGCCCCAGGTCGAGGGCGGACCGCCCCACTTCGTGCACGGCATGTACGCCGAGATCACCGTCACCGCTGAGTAGCCAGTATCGGGACGCCAGCCCGTCCGGGCTGGCGTCCCTTTCGGCGGAGTTTGAACCTCGTGTGTTTGGTGGGCGCGAAGGGACTCGAACCCCTGGCCTCTGCCGTGTGAAGGCAGCGCTCTAACCAGCTGAGCTACGCGCCCGATGGACCGCTGACTCTACTGCACGAAGGGCCGCCGGGGGAAACACCGGTGGCCACCTCAACCGGCGAGAGCTGCCACCTCTTGGCGCTGGTCTTCGGTGAGGATCCAGCCCGCCGCCGCGGCGTTGGCCGCTACCTGTTCGGGCCTGGTGGCTCCGGCGATGACCGAGGCCACCACGTCGGTGGCCAGGAGGTATCCGAAGGCCAGCTCCAGCAGCGTCTTCTCGTGATCGGCGGCGTAGGACCGAAGGCGATCGACCGCCACGAGCCGATCCGGGTTGAGAAAGCGTCCCCGGCGATCCTCGGGCATAGCGGCGAGCCGAGTGCCTTCGGGAGCTTCACCGTCGGCTGACACCTTGCCGGTGAGCAGGCCAGACTCCAGCGGGAAGTACGGCACGAGGGCCACCCCGAAGCGTCGGCAGGCGTCGATGACCCCCTCCTCGGGCTCGCGGTGCAGTGCGCTGTACCGATTCTGCACCGACGTGAAGGCTGCCCACCCCTCGGCCGAGGCAATGCTGGCGGCTTGATCGAGCTGGGAGACATCGAAGTTCGAGCAGCCCACCTCGATGACCTTTCCCTCGACCACCAACTCGTTGAGCGCCCCCATGGTCTCAGAGAGCGGGACCTCGGGGTCGGGTCGGTGGAACTGGTAGTGATCGATGCGATCGGTGCCCAAACGGGTGAGCGAAGCCTCAGCCGCCTGACGGACCCAATCGGGGTGTCCGCCGGTGAGGGTGCCGTCGGGGCTGCCGCTCGAGCCGAACTTGGTAGCGACCACCACCTCGTCACGACGGGAGCCGAGCGCGACGCCCAGCATCACCTCGGACTGGGTGTCGCCGTAGCTGTCGGCGGTGTCGAAATAGGTGATTCCTGCCTCGAAACAGGCGTCGATGACCGCGGTGGTCTGTTGCTGGTCGAGGCGCATTCCAAAGTTGTTGCACCCCAGCCCCACCACCGACACGTCGAGCGTGCCGATCTTGCGCGTGTCCATGCGTCTCCCCTTCGATCGCTGGGAACTGACCCTATCTGAGCCTGTTTCGGACCCGATCAGCCGATCGGAGCCGGGCGGTCGATGGCCATGAGGTCCTCGATCGCGGTGACCGCCCGCAGAACCTCCAGGTCCTCACGTTGACGGCCGATCACCTGGAGCCCGATCGGAAGGCCGCCATCGGTAAAGCCGACGTTGACGGTGCCCGCAGGATTCCGGCTCACGTTGAGGAACGGGGTGAAGGCCACCCAACTCTGGGTTTCGATGCCGTCAACCGTGCCTTGGGCGCCGATCCGGGGAGCGTGCCCCGCCACCGTGGGGCACAGCAACAGCGGTGCCTGCGAGAAGGCGACCTCCTCCATACGGCGGTTCAGCAGATGGGCCTGGTCGATCGCCTCCATTACGGCGACGCCGGACACGGTAAGGCCGTACTCGATCAGGTCGCGCAGGTTCGGATCGATCAGTTCCCACTCAGGAGTGTCGCGGAGGTGCCCCTGTTTGCGGGCGCGCGCCGCGCACCACAGTCGGAACCAGGAACCCACCGGATCCTGATCGAAGATAGGGGGCACCTCGATCACCTCGGTGCCCGCATCCGACAGCTGTGACATCACTGCCTTGACAGTGTCGGCCACCTCCCGGTCGACCGCGGCGAACCCCAGGTCGAGTGAGAAGGCCACCTTCTCGGGAATCTCGGGATGATCGAGCTGCGGGTGCCACGGGTCATGGAGGGTGGGAAAGGAGAACACATCGGAGGGATGCGGGCCGGCGGCCATGTCGGCGGCCATGGCGATGTCGCGGATCGAGCGGGCCATCGGGCCGCGAACACCGAGGATGCCCGACCCCGGCGGGTTGTCATCGGCGAGGGGGATTCGGCCCTGAGTGAGCTTGATCCCCGAGAGGCCGCACACCGCCGAGGGAATGCGGATCGAGCCCCCGCCGTCGGATCCGGTGGCCAGGGTGACCATGCCTGCGGCGATCGCAGCGGCTGACCCGCCCGACGAACCCCCTGGGCTGTGGTCGAGCGACCAGGGATTGCGGGTGGGGCCGAAGGTCGGGTTCTCGGTGATGGCGGTGTAGCCGTGCTCGGGCGTATTGGTCTTGCCGACGACCACACATCCAGCCGCCTTCAGCCGTGACACCAGAATCGAGTCCCGGTCGGCTGGGGCGTCGTTGACGTGAAGGGCCGAGCCGAAGGTGGTGACGAAACCCTGGGCATTCTCGAGGTCCTTCACCGCCAGAGGCACGCCGGCGAGCGGCCCGACCTGCTCTCCAGCCACGATGCGCTGGTCGATGACCGCCGCGTCCGCCAAAGCCCGCTCGCCATCGACGGCAGAGAACGCGCCCACCTCGCCATCGAGGCGTTCGATCTGGGCGAGCGAATGCTCGATCAGTTCTCGAGCGGAGAGGCCCTTGGCCTGGACCTGGGTGGCAAGCTCGGTGGCGGTAAGTCGGCGAAGGTCCATCGAACCAGGCTAGGGCCCGGCCGTGGCGGTTGCTTCGGTGCAAGCGAGGGTGTCGAGATAGCGCAGGACCCACTCCTCGGTCCCGGGCGGACAGGACGCGCCGATGGAAGCCTGGGCCACGATCCGGCCCTCGTTGGGGTCGGTCAAGCAGTCAACGACCGAGTTGATCCCGCCGGCGACTCGAATGCACATGCCGCGAACGTCGCGCACCGCCACCAGTGGTGGCTCATCGTTGCTTTGACCCGCACTGGTCCCGGTTGGTGATTCGGGTGACTCGCCCGTCCCGGCGTACGCGGTGAAGATGAAGATGACGACCAACACCGCCACCAGCGCCAGCCAGGGCAACGCCCCCGAGCCCAGACAACCAGGCATGGCCGAGTACACCGGCGGTGGATCGTGCTCGAAGTAGCGAGGGGCAACCGGGGGTGCCTGGGCCGCATCATCCGGGTCGCCGGGCCTGAGCGAGTGGTCATACTCGGCCCGTCGAGCCGGGTCAGCGAGCACCGCCCAGGCCCGGTTCACCGCCGCCATCTGCCGGGCCGCGTCGGGGTCTCCACCCCGGCGGTCAGGGTGCAGTGCCCTGGCGCGGGCCCGGTACGCCGCCCTGATCGCGTCCTGCCCCGCGTCAGGCGCCACCCCCAACACCTCGTAATGCGTCATCTCATCCCCAGGCTACGACCCCACCCCCACCCACCCTCCCCCGCCCCCACCCCCACCCCACCCTCGGCCCTGCCTGCTCCCCGCCCCCGCCCCCACCCACCCTCCGCCCCTGCCTGCTCT
>CAZEFG010000097.1:4278-8338 GCA_964511355.1 uncultured Iamiaceae bacterium | reverse complement strand
CGGCACCGGCGATGTTGACGAGTGCTCCGGGATCGCCGTCGGTGAAGTACTTGTTCTCCACCGGGAAGTCGGGGTCCTCGGCCAGGTAGCGGTAGAGGTAGTAGTGGTTGACGAACCCGGCATCGATCTCACCTGCGGCGACCGCTTCGAGGATGGCGCCGTTGCCTTCGAAGGCCACCGGCTCGTTGGCCATGATGCCTTCCAGCCACTCGCGAGCGCCATCCTCACCAAGGATGTTGCGCAGGGCGGTGACGTGGTCCTGGAACGAGGCATTGGTCGGGGCCCAACCCAGGCGACCCTTCCAGCTCGGGTCGGTGAAGTCGGCGAGCGAATCGGGAACGTCGTCCTCGGTCAGCGCCTCGGTGTTGTAGACCACGGTGCGGGCCCGGCCGGTGATTCCCACCCAGTCGTCGTTGGGCGAGCGGAGCTCCTCGTCGATCACCAGATCCAGGAGGTCGGCCGGGAGTTCGGCCAAACCGCCGTCAGCGGACAGAGTCCCGAGGAAACCAGCGCCCTGGGAGTAGTAGATGTCGGCGGGCGAGTTGTCGCCCTCTTCCTGGATCAACAGGAGCATCTCGGCCGAGTTGCCGTAGCGGACTTCGGCCTCGATTCCGGTGACCTCGGTGAAGCGGTCGACGATCGGCTGGACCAGGTCCTCGCCGCGACCGGAGTAGATCACCAGCGTGCCTTCGAGCGGCTCGTCGTCGTCTTCACCCTCGCCGTCGCTCGGGTCGGTACTCGGCGCGGCGGTGGTGGTCGTCGTGTCGTCGCTGGCGGAGTCGTCGTCGCCACAGGCGCCCAGCAGCATGGCCATCGCTGCCAGCAGCGCCAGTATGGCCTTCGGTACTCGAGTCATTGAATCGTCCTCATTGGGATTGGGGGGTTCGCACGGTGGGCGTGGTCCACACGTGACGTTAGGTGCGCCTTACTGAACACGGCCGAATCGCCGCCTGTCAAGCTTCAGCAACCCACAAGCGTCCTGTGCCCTAGCTCCGGCGACGAGGACGCGTTGTGACACACCTCGACGCTAGGGCGGTGGCGGCCAGTTCCGATGCTCGACCAGCCGGTCGAACCATGGGGCGACACCATCGTTCTACCAAGGCTCGGTCGCCCGGAGATCGAACGCAGCACAGAGGTCGTCGACGAACTTCTGCACACCGAGCCGGCCAGTCTCGTCAGCGGGCAGGCTGAGAACCGCTTCGAGACCCGACGATCCATCATCCAGGTCGCCCTCATCTGGATGCTGCCAGACCAGCTCGAGATGCGGATACCCCTCCCAGGTGGCCACCCATGTCGAGCCATCGGCATCGGGATCGACCCGCATCCGCCCATCTGACACCAACCACGCCCGCAACCGATCACCGCCGAGCGGCTCGCCCTCCGTCACGAACCACACGTCGACACTCACGACGGGGTCGGACCTTTGCGGAGGTGGGCCCGGTGCTCGTCCATCGACGGCACGTGCTCTCCCGGCCCACCCTGGGTGAACCCCTCATGCACGAAGGCGTTCGGGTCGAGATGCTCATAGAACGAACGTTTCCACCCATACCCATCGACCCGGCTCGTCTGTTCCAGCTCCGGTGGTTCAGCGGTGGCCCACACCACGACGCCACCATTGGACACCCAATGACGCCGCACCCCTACGTGATCGAACCGCTCGCGCCCCCATCGGTCGACAAAGGCCGGACCGAAGAAGTTCATCCAATGAACATCGGCGACGAAGTAGCTCTCGGAGCTGTAGGGATGCTTCGGATCTGAGCGAAGGTCGGCGAGGAGCGGCATGCGCACCTGTCGCGTCTTCATCATCGTCCACCTGATGAACGAATCTGTGTCAACCGACCCGTAGTAGGCGTCTGCTGCGTCGCACAACTGGGCGAACCGCTCGCCGAAGGTCTCCGGCCCTCCTGTGGGATCCCGTAACCACTTCTCGTCCAACGTCCACTCGACCTCATTCCAGCATCGGTCTCGCAGGAAGGGACGCATCGCCTTGCCGGCGGTCCCTGGACATGCGCCGACCCATGCCGACGACCGGGGTCCGTCCAGGAACAGGCCGTTGTCGTCGGTGGCGAACCGGGGAGCCCATTCCTCGAGTAGATCGCCGACCGAAGACAAACGCTTGCGTGCCGGGTCTTGACGACCCCATCGATCTGGAACGATCGCTGCGTCCGCATCAAACACCTCGCCGATCGAGCGACCAACTGCCGGTGACGACCAATCCGCTAGCGACGCCACGCGTACGTGCAGCGTCTCGGTGATGTCATCCTTCATTCAATAACCTCGCCCTCTGGATGGATATCACCCTCCTGCGAGACATGCCACGATTCTGACACCCGGTGGCTCGCTGGGTGCCGACCGGTGTCGTGACCTGCCGTGTGACACGAGATGCCGCGTCGAAGTAGAAGTCGACAACAGCAAGAGCGCTCCGAGCCTGGACGATGCGGCCCAACGGGGCCTCCTCACCGAACGACGACACGCACCCGGCCGAGGTTGAAGATGCGGCAGTGCTTGGTGCCGTGGTCTACCGAGCGCTGGTTGGTCACGCGCACCGCGGGGAAGTACGTGCCGGGCTCGGTGAAGGTGTGGGTGACCGCTGATCGGTAGCTGACCAGGGCTGGGTCGAGGCCCTCATCTTCGAGGGGGAACGCGCCGGTCCCGTCGAAGTCCCACTGCACGCCGACGATCCCTCCGGCACCAATGGGCACCTCGATGTGCGCCTCGAAGCGGACCGCCTCGCCGACCGACACCTCGGCTCGCACTCCCCCGTTGGCGGTGGCTCGCACCACGGCCTGGGGTCCGCGCCGTGCGGCGGCGGTGTCCGGTACGTGGACCTGACCGTCGACATAGGTGCTGGCGGTGCTCGCAGGCGGAGCGATGCCGAGTTCGACCCATGCGGCTACGTCGCGCAATGCCTGTTGGAGCACGCCGAGGTAGCTCACCATGCGTGTGCGTCGGGCGGGGACCATGCCTGAGGAGGTCAGTCCGGCCACCGGTTCGGCGCCGCCGGTGTGCATGGCGTGCTCGACGAACCAGAGCCGATACTGGTCGTCGATGGCGTCGCCGAGTTGGGCTTCGACCAGCTTGCGGTACCAGAGCGCCTGCCAGGGATAGGCAGCCTCGTCCATCAGGGTCTGGACGACGATCATCTTGCCGGCGAAGCGCCCCGACTGGCTGATGCCCGAACCTTGGCGAGCCATGATCGGCCCGATCCGGCGGGGTCGCTGGGGGTAGATCGGCGTGCCGCCCTCGGTGAACTGATCCCACGGTTCGAAATCGGGGTCGACCTGGTGGCGGTGCATGGTCTGGAAGGCCAGGTAGATCGAGTTGTCGATGCGGATCTCGTCGCCGACCGCCACGTCGGCCAGCTCCTCGAAGTGGGCCTCGCCCATGCCGACGATGATGATCTCGCCGCGGACGCCGGTGAGGTACATGCTGTGGCCAGCCGCCTCGCCGCTGGTCATCTCGACGGTGGCGCCGAGGGCGGTGTCGGGCACGGGGTCGGCGAGGCGGAGCGCGGCGGGCAGTTCGGTGGTGGTGCCCCGGGGCATCGCCATGGGCAGGGGAAGCCCCATCTCGCGGGCTTGTTCGCCGAAGATCACCTCGGTCACCACGGTGTCGTGTTTGACCAACGCGTCGAGCAGCGACTGGGGGGCGTCGTGGCCGAGGTATCCGGGCTCGTTCCAGAAGTCGTCGAAGTAGCCGGGGTCGAGGGCCTTGATCTGGTCGGCGAGAACCGCCCACACCCCGGTGTATCCCTGGGCGATCCGGTCGACGTCGAACCACGACGCCGGTGGGAACCCCAGGCGGGTCACCTCGGCGAGCACTTGGCGCTCGTCGACGGTGAGCCCGTGATAGATGTTGCCGCTGCCGCCCGGTTCGGTGGCGTCGACGATCTGGGCGAACTTGTCTCTCAAGATGCGGATGGCCAGCGCCTGGCTCGAGAAGGTGTTCGGCATGCTCTGGGGGATGCCCATCACGAAGGGCACGGCGCCGTCCCAGACGTCGGGCGCGGCCTCGAAACCGGCGAGGGTCTTCAATGAACCGCCACTGCCCCCGTAGAGGT
>CAZEFG010000097.1:0-4178 GCA_964511355.1 uncultured Iamiaceae bacterium | reverse complement strand
CGACGGCCACCAGTCTCGCCGTGCTCGGTGTCGCCCAGGGTGAGCTCCAGTTGCGCCACGTGCAGGCACCGGATGAGACGGCGCTCACCTGGGCTCCGAATGCTCGTTTGGCTTTCGGACGTGACCGCGACGCCGATGCGGACTTTGAGCTGGTGGTCCGAGCGATCATCGACGGTGTGCACGCCCGGCTCGCCGCCGAGGGCTAACCGACTACCGCCTCGGCCAGGAATGCACGCGTGCGTTGACATCCGCGCAATGCACGCGAGCGTTGACATGAGTGCAATGCACGCGTACGCTTACATCATGCAAGTCCGGACCGTACGAGAGCTCGGCGCCGCGGTGCGGGCCGCCCGCCGCGAACAAGGATTGACCCAGGCCGATCTCGCCGACCGGATCGGGGCCACCCGGGCGTGGGTGAGTTCGTTCGAGGGTGGGAAGCCATCGGCTGAACTGGGGTTGGCGTTGAGGGCGGTCGCCGCGCTCGATCTGGTGGTCGATCTGGTGCCAGCCGGGCCCCGCCACGGAGGCGTCGACCTTGACGACCTGTTCGGTGTCGACGATGCGTGAGCTGTGGATCTGGATGGGTGACCGACGAGTCGGCACTCTCGACGGATCAGATCGGCGCTCCCCCGTTGTCACCTATGCCGACGAGTGGGTCGACGAACCTCAAGCGACGCCGCTGTCGACATCGATGCCGGTGGCCGGCCGTGTCCACTCGGGTCGGCATGTGGCGGCATGGTTGTGGGGTTTGCTTCCCGACAACGAGCGGGTGCTGGAGCGTTGGGCCTCGCGCTACCAGTGCTCGGCGACCGACGTGGTCGGGTTGCTCCGCCATGTCGGTGGCGACGTCGCCGGGGCTGCGCAGTTCCTGGTTCCAGGCGAGCGGCCACAACCGGGCGACTCGACCCATCTTCCGGTTTCCCACGACGACATCGCCTCGATGCTGCGAGCGATGCGCGCCGACGCCGCTGCGTGGCTGCCGGAGATGGGCGGTCGCTGGAGCCTGGCAGGGATGCAGGCCAAGGTGGCGCTGGCATTCGACGACGATTCGCAGCAGTGGTCTGTGCCGGGCGGATCGGCGCCAACCACTCACATCCTCAAGCCCGCCATCCCGGGCCTCGACCACCACGACCTCAATGAGCACGTCTGCCTGAGTACTGCGGCCGCGCTCGGCCTGACGGCCGCTCGGTCCAAGGTCCAAGACTTCGCCGGCGAGTCGGCGCTGGTGATTCGTCGCTATGACCGAGCAGTCATCGGCAACCGAATGGTGCGTGTGCACCAAGAAGACATGTGCCAGGCATTGGGCGTGTCTTCCACGAACAAATACCAGTCAGATGGCGGACCCGGGGTTGAGGACATGGCGCGTGCCCTCGCCAGGGTGATGTTCACCGATCCGACGGAGGCAACCTGGCGCCTCGTGCGCGGCGTGATGTTCAACTGGCTTGTCCTGGGGACCGATGCCCACGCCAAGAACTACTCGATCCTGCTCTCGGGATCCCAAGTCCGGCTTGCACCGTTCTACGACCTGGCCTCTGCACTCGTGCTCGATGAGCACCCGAAGAAGCTGCGACTGGCCCAGAAGGTGGGCGGTGAGTATCGACCGACCGTGATCGGCGCCCGACACTGGGCGCGGCTCGCCACCGACGTCGGCCTCCATAGCGAGCTGGTCGTCGACGAGGTGAGCCAGATGGCACGGCGCTTGCCTGAAGCGATGGCGTCCGTCATCGCCAGAGAAGACCTGACGGGTCAAGACGAAAGGTTCGTCACTGGTCTCCGCGACCGGGTGGCCGAGTGGTGTCAGGACTGCCTCGCTCGGTTGTAGCGACGGTTCAGGGGATCCCGTGTTCTGGCGGATGATGATGATGACAAGCGGATTTCCGGGACTTTCGCGCTGACAGATCGCGGTGACGATCGGGCCTGCCGATGCTGCCTGAGGTGTTGTGCGGGCTCAGCGGCGGTCGAACACCGTGACGCCAGGCAGATCGGTGAACGCCGTGAGGTCGCGAGTCACGACGGTGCGCTTCGACGCGCGTGCGGTGGCCGCGATGATGAGGTCATGTGCACCGCGTGGACGCCCGGCGTGGCGCACGGCGACGAGCAGCTCGGCATGCTGGGTCGCAACAGCCCGGTCGTAGGAGAGGATCGGTATGGCGTCGCACACGTCATCGACGAAGCGCTGACGTTGTGCTCGAGTTCGTCCCGTGGCGAGACGGACTCCGACGTGGAGCTCGGCGACGGTGATGGCTGCGATCGCGACGTCGTCGGCGTCGTCGATCGCCTGGTCGAGTTGCTCGTCGGTGCGTTCCGCGTCGATGAGGAACGTGGTGTCGAGCAACAGCAGGGTCACTGGCGCTCGTCTATCTCGACCAGCGCTCGAACCTCGTCGAGCGACGCGGCCCACGTCGAGTCGGGGCCGTTCTGTCGCAGCAGGTCCTTCGTCACGGACCCGCGCCCACGAGAGATGGGCTCGATCTGAGCGACGGCGCGTCCGTGCCGGATGATCGTGTAGCGCTGGCCATCGTGTTCGACCGAGTCGAGCAGGTCTGCGAACCGTCGAGCGGCGTCGGTAGCGGTTACCTCTGACATGAAATCAGATTATCTGATTCGCGTCCGAGAACGACCGCTGACCGAGTCGGCCGTGCGGACTGCACGGCTGCCTATGCCGTGGCCAGCGGTTCGATATGGTCGAGCGTTTCGGACAGACGGTCGCGCTCGACTTCGAGTTCGTAGCGGCTCTGCAGGTTCAGCCAGAACCGCTCGCTCGTCCCGAAGTACCGAGCCAGGCGTAGGGCCGTGTCAGCGGTGATCCCGCGCTTGCCGTGAACGATCTCGTTGATCCGCCGTGGTGGTACCCCGATCGCAACGGCGACACGGTGCTGGGTGACGCCCAGCGGCTCGATGTACTCGAGCATCAGGATCTCGCCGGGGTGGATTGGCTCCATGGTGGGTGCGGTCATGTCGATACTCTCAGTGGTAGTCCACGATCTCGATGTCTTCGGGGCCAGCCGTGGTCCATCGGAAGCAGATGCGCCACTTGTCGTTGATTCGGATGCTGTAGGTATTCGTACGGTCCCCCTTCAGCTTCTCGAGGCGATTTCCCGGCGGGATCCGGAGGTCTCCGAGTTGGTCGGCGGCATCCAGAATCAGGAGCTTGCGCAGTGCTGCCCGTTGGGTGTGCTGGTCAAGGTGCTTCGATCGTTGGCGTTGCCACACCCGCTCGGTGTCCTTGTCCCGAAACGACTGCAGCACACCAACAGCATAACGACCCCCGTTATGATCGACAAGCGTCGACCGACGGCTTCGGCGACTGGCAGGGCTGGTGGGGAGACAACCCGCCGTTCCACACGCCCGTGTTCGTCCTCACCCACCATCACCGTCCCAGCTTCTCGCTGGCCGACACCACGTTCCACTTCATCGAGGCGACGCCCGCCGAGGCGTTGCAGCAGGCAAAGGAAGCCGCCGACGGCAAGGACGTGCGGCTTGGGGGTGGTGTCGCCACGGTTCGCCAGTTCCTGGAGGCCGACCTGGTCGACACCATGCACGTGGCCGTCGCGCCGCCCGGACTCGGGCGCGGCGAACGACTGTGGGACTCCCCCGACGAGGTTGGTACGTTGTCCGACGTGGCCGGATCGAATGCCTCGACTCCTGAGGAGTACCTCGCCGAGTTGCCTGGCGATCGGCGAGCAATCGTCGAGACGGTGCGTGCCACCATCCTCGATCATCTGCCGGAGGGCTTCGAGGAGACCATGACCTTCGGGATGCTCGGCTACGTGGTTCCGCTGGACCGGTTCCCCGACACCTACAACGGTCAGCCCCTGGGCGTGATCTCGCTGGCCAACCAGAAGAACCACGTCGCCGTCTACCTCATGGGGGTCTACGCGGACGAGGCCCAGCGCGAGTGGTTCGTCGACGCGTGGGCCGACAGCGGCAAGAAGCTCGACATGGGAAAGTCCTGCGTCCGGTTCAAGAGCCTGGATGACGTAGCGCTCGACGTGCTCGGTGAGGCGGTCGCCCGTGTGTCGGCCGACGACGTCATCGCCGGGCACGAGGCGGCTCATCCCCGCCGATAGCCTCGACTCACATGGGTCGGAATCGCTGGACGACCGCCCCTGACCTGAACTCATGGCGATCGACGAGTTCGAGCTGGATGCGCTCGCGCAGACCGGCGAGCAACGTCG
>CAZEFG010000096.1:0-8418 GCA_964511355.1 uncultured Iamiaceae bacterium | reverse complement strand
GCGATCGCCATCGCCGACCACGTGGTCGATCTGGGTCCTGGCGCCGGCAGCGGTGGGGGAGAGGTGGTGTATGAGGGCTCGGTCGAAGGTCTGCGGGCAAGCGACACCCTCACCGGCCGCCATCTCGATGACCGAGCCGTCCTCAAGGATCAGGTGCGCACTCCCACTGGGGTGATCGAGGTCCGGGGAGCCGACACCCACAACCTCCAAGCGGTCGATGTCGACATCCCCCTCGGCGTGCTGGTGGTGGTGACCGGCGTGGCGGGTTCGGGGAAGAGCTCACTCATCCACGGTTCGGTCGCCGGACGAGACGGCGTGGTGGCCATCGACCAGACCGCAATCCGGGGATCGCGGCGCAGCAACCCTGCCACCTACACCAGCCTCCTCGACCCGATCCGCAAGGCGTTCGCCAAGGCCAACGGGGTGAAACCGGCCCTGTTCAGCGCCAACTCCGAAGGGGCCTGCCCGACCTGTAACGGCGCCGGGGTCATCTACACCGATCTGGCCATGATGGCGGGGGTGGCCACCCCATGCGAAGACTGCGAAGGGTCCCGGTTCCAGGCCGCCGTGCTCGAACATCGCCTCGGTGGCCTCAACATCGCCGAAGTGCTCGACCTTCCGGTGTCTGAGGCGCTGCCCTTCTTCGGCGAAGGGGAGGCCCGAACCCCGGCGGCCCACAAGATCCTCGAGCGGTTGGCCGATGTCGGTCTCGGCTACCTGCGCCTCGGCCAGCCCCTCACCACGCTGTCGGGCGGCGAACGCCAGCGAATCAAGCTGGCCACCCACATGGGCGCCAAGGGCGGCATCTACATCCTCGATGAGCCCACCACCGGACTGCATCTGGCCGATGTCGAACAGCTCCTCGGTCTACTCGACCGACTCGTCGATTCGGGCCTGTCGGTCATTGTCATCGAGCACCACCAAGCGGTGATGGCCCACTCCGACTGGATAATCGATCTCGGACCTGGCGCCGGCCACGACGGGGGCAGGGTTGTGTTCGAAGGCCCGCCGGCCGACCTGGTTGCCGCCCGCTCGACCCTCACCGGCCAGCACCTCGCCGACTACATCGGAGTCCCAGCGCCAGCCTGAGCCGCCCCACTTTCCCAATCTGGGTTTGTGAGCGCGCGCCTGGCGCGCGTTCAGCAACCCAGTTCGTCAGGCGGCCGCTACGGCCAGTGCGGTGACGGCGACGACCGCGAAGCCGAACACCATCTGCTGCATGCCGATGACCTTGGCGGGCCGCGGCGCCAACCGCACCGACACGACATTGAAGGCGGCCACGGCGACGACCGCCACCGCCGCCGGCCATGGGACCAGACCCAGGGTCCAGCCGACCAATACAGCCACGGCGGCCACCAACTGGGCGAGGTCGCTGTGCCACAGCTGGTGAGCCCGGCGGTGAAGCCGGAAGACCTGGGTGCGCGCGTAGGGGACCGCGGCAGCGCCTCGGGACGCGACCACCAGCCACAGGCCCGTCGCCATCTCGGCGTCGGCTCCAGCGGCCAACGCCACCGCGGTGGCCACCGACCCCATCCCCACCGTGCCCGCCAACTCGGGGAGCAGCCGACGGGAGCGGCTGCGCATGTCGTACCAGAGCTCGAGCAGGATGAGTGGCGCGGCGAAAGCGAGCGGAATCCACAGGCGAGGGTCGCCAGCCACCGCTGCGTAGGACGCCAGCGCTGCCAGCACCACCAACTGCGCGGCGGCCACCTTGGCCGCCAGGGTGGTGCGGGGAAGCCATCGGCCTCGCCACCGGTCGACCAGCACCAACTTGAGGGGAGTGCGAGCCAGGAACGCGACCAGGGCAGCCACGCCCAAGGCCAAGCCGGGCCACGACCACGCCACCAGAAGGCCGAGTAGGGCAGGCTCCAGGGTCAGGCTCCATCCCCCGTGTTCGGTGGGGATCGCCACCGAGCGGATCGTGGGACCACCGACCATCGCGGCAGGCGCCGGCCCGTGCGGGGAGTCAGGCCGAGAGGCCGTGGTGTCGGTCACCGGGGTACCCAGTCGGTGTTGCGGAGCTGACGTGAGAGCAGGCCGGCGGTGCGGGCCGCATGCGCCCGCGCCCGGTCGGCGTAGGGGCCTGCCCACCGGCTGTCGATCGAGTCGCACCAGAGCTCGAACCACCGGTCGAAGTGTTCGACCCGGAACGCTTCGATCTCGTGGACCTCGCGGTGAGCGGCCGCCATCGAGCCGTTGTAGACCGGCTCATCGAGCAGGATGCGGCTCCAGTAGTCGATGAGGCGGGGGATGTGGGAGGGCCAGTCGACCTCGGCCACCTCGTCGAAAACCGGGCCCAACAACTCATCGTTGACGATCTCTCGATAGAACCCCACCACCAGGTCGTGGATGGCACTCCGGGAATCAAGATCGGGTGAAGCCGAGGCGTCGAGGATGTCGTTCGACGAGGGGGTGCTCATGGCGTTCCTTGGTGACGGTTATCTACATCATAGACTAGAGAAACTATCTAGATGGACGCCATGGCCGAGCGTGAGCGGGGCTGGTAAGAGCAGGTGGGATCACTGGCGAAGGGGTCGCCGGTGACAGCGAAGGCATGGCTCCGGGAGCCGCCGCACACGGTGTTGAACTCGCACTCGCCGCACTTGCCGGCGAGTCTGGCGGGATCACGCAGTTCCTGAAGCAGGGGTGACTGCGAATAGATGGTCGAGAACGGTTGCTGGCGCACGTTGCCCGCCGCCATGGGCAGGAACCCGCTCGGGAACACCTGGCCGTGGTGATCGATGAACGAAAAGCCGCGGGCGGCGTTGACGTCGATCGGCGGGCGGGGGCGGCGTGGTCGGCCGGTGGGCGCCGGCACCACCTCAGCGGTACGGGCTCGCAGGGCCGACCGGAGAGGCCCGGGCGGAAAGGCCGAGTCGAGGTCCGCGACCTGGGCGCGCTGGATGGCGATCCTGCGAAAATGTGGAGCCTCGGTGGCCTTGACCGGGACGATGTCGGCCACGTCGTGGAGCCAGTGCAGGACCTCTTCAACCTGACCGGCACCGAGAGGTCTGAGGGCGTCGCCTCGGCCGGTGGGGACGAGGAAGAATACGCTCCACAGCGACACGTCGGCCTGAGCCACCCACGCCAGGATGTCGGGCAGTTCACGGACCGTATCGGCGGTGACGGTGGTGTTGACCTGAAGCCGTAGCCCCAGCTCACGCACGGTCTCGGCGGCTTGGCGGGTGGCGTCGAAGACCCCGGTGATGCCTCGGAACCCGTCGTGGGTAGCCGAAGTAGCCCCATCGAGTGACAACGACACCGCCGATACACCGGCGTCGCGCAGTTCGGCCAAGGAGTCTCGGGTCAGGCGTGGGGTGACCGACGGCGACGCCGAAACGTGCAGGCCGATCGAGGTGCCGTAGGCGATCAGCTCGGCCAGGTCGGGGCGTTCGAAGGGGTCGCCGCCGGTGAGCACCACCATGGGGCGGGGTGCGCCATAGGCAGCAAGGTCGTCGAGCAAGGCTTTGCCTTCGGCCGTCGACAGCTCAAGGGGATCACGGCGGGTGATGGCATCGGCCCGACAATGCAGACAGGCAAGTTGGCAGGCGCGGGTCACCTCCCAGATCACGATGAACGGTCGGTTCGACAAGTCGCGCGGGAGCGACCGGACGGGGTTCGGGGTGGTGGGGTTCTGTGTGGTCGTCATGCTCCTGCTCCTTGCGCCCCGACCTTGAGGGCCGTGTCGTTGGCGATGATCTGTCCGAGAGCTAATGCTCGGTTGGCCCTGGCCGCATCCACCACCGTCGCCGCGGCGTTCTCGCCGGACCGCACGCAGGCCGCAACCCCCAAGCCGTCGTAGCTGGCTCCGGCCAACGCCAGTTGGCCCTGGCCCACCAGCGGGTGCTCGGCGATGGCATGGCGTGCGGTCTCAACCCGGGTGACATGACCGACTTCGAGCTGGGCCATCGTGTCGGTCCATCGCTCGACGTGGCTCGACACCGGCTGGGCCTTCAGGCCGATCGCATCGGCGAGGTCGGCGTGGAGTTCGGTCACCAATTCGTTGTCGTCGATCTGGCTGAGCCGGGTGTCGCCCGCCCGACCCGCCGAGAGCCGCACCAACATCAGGTCTGGGTGATCGAGGTGTGGCCACTTGGTGGTGAGGAACGTGGCTCCCTTCAACAGGCGGCCAGAGGCCGAAGACACGAGCAGCCCCTTGGCCGCCAGGGCGGCCACCCCGGCCACCTCGTCGCGGCGGTAGGCGGCAACCACGGTGGCCACCGAGGCGGTGCGAGCGACGGTCTGGGCGAGATGCCAGGCCACATCGGGCACCGCGTGCTCGAGGAGACGAGCAGCGATGGGAGCCGAAGTAGCGAGCACCACGGCATCGACGACGGTGGGGTCGGCTCCGGGTGCTCCCATCACCAGGAATCCCCTGCCGGTGGGGCGGATCGCCGTGATGGTCGCCTCCAGGGCAATGGTGGTGTCAGCTTGGAGTCGGTCGACAAAGGTCTGCAATCCGTGTCCGAACGACAAGAAGGCGGGAGCGCCCCCTCCGAGGCGCTGCTGCTGACGGCGGGCCCGGTGGGCAAGCAACAGGGAGCGGTGGTCGCGGGCGATGGCCGCCAACTGGGGCGCGGTGGCCTCGATGCTCAGCCGGTCGACGTCGCCAGCGTGCAAGCTTCCGAGCACTGGGTCGACCAACCGTTCGACGACCTCTGCTCCGAAGCGGCGCGACAGGTAGGTACCAACGCCCAAGTCGGTGTCGATGGGGGATCGGGGCATGAACGGTTCGAGCGCGGCGCGCCCCAAGCCCTTGAGCGACAGCGAACGAGACGACAGCACCGGTCCGAGGCGGGTGGGTCCGGCGGGGCCAACACCGGCGGGAAGTCTCCGCAGCCGTCTGCCATCCCAGATCCGGGTCTGTCCCTCGTTGGCTCGCACCACCCGGTCGGTGAGGCCCAGCTCGTCGACCAGGTCGAGCACAGGGGGAACGGCGTGGAGGGCCTCGGCGCCCACGTCGACCCAGCGATCGGCGAAGGCCACCGTGCGGACCTGGCCCCCCGCTCGAGGCCCAGCCTCATAGAGGGTCACCGTTGCCTGGGATGCCAAGCGGCGAGCGGCAACCAGGCCCGCCACCCCGGCGCCGATCACAGCCACCCTGGGTCTGGTCGGTGAGGCAACCGAACCGCTGTCCATTTTCACTCCCAGATGTTTCGGTGAAGGCGTCTGGCCGTCTACCCTTTGTAAATTACTCAACGTTAGGTCCGCAAGCCAGGAGGCAGTCCGTGCATAGTTCACCCCCGGTGATCCAAGGCGGCATGGGAGTAGCCGTGTCGGGGTGGCACCTGGCCCGTGCGGTGGCCGAGGCCGGACAGTTGGGGGTCGTGTCCGGCACCGCTCTCGACGCCGTCCACGGTCGCCAACTCCAAGACGGTGACCTCGACGGGAACCTCCGTCGGGCCTATGCGCACTTCCCCTTCCCCGATGTGGTCGAGCGGGTGCTCGACCGGTGGTACATCCCCGGGGGCCGAGGCCCGGGCACTCCGTATCGCAAGCACCCCATGCTCACCCTCGACCTCGAGGTCGACCACCTCGAGTTGATCGTCTTGTCGAACTTCGGCGAGGTATGGCTGGCCAAGGAAGGCCACCAAGGCCCGGTAGGCATCAACTACCTGGAGAAGATCCAGATGGCCACCCCATCATCGGCGTACGGGGCGATGCTGGCCGGCGTCGACGCAGTGCTGATGGGGGCGGGCATCCCGTCGGGAATTCCGCGGGTGCTCACCGGTCTGGCCGCGCTCGAACCGGTTTCGCTGCGGGTTGATGTCGCTGGCTCCCCCTCGAGTGCTGAGTTCTTCACCCACTTCGATCCGACCTTGGTCGGGGTGCCCAACGCTCCGCTCAAGCGGCCCTCGTTCTTTGCCGTGGTGGGGTCGGTCTCGTTGGCCAAGTTCTTGATCCGCGACCCCGACACGCGGCCCGACGCGTTGGTGGTGGAGATGCCAACTGCCGGCGGCCACAACGCGCCGCCCCGAGGCCGCCAACAGCTCGACGACGACGGGCAGCCGGTTTACGGCCCCCGCGACGAGGTCGATCTGTCAGCCATGGCTGAGCTTGGTCTGCCCTTCTGGCTGGCGGGTGAGTACGGCACCCCCGAAGGCCTTGCCGCGGCGATTGCTGCTGGTGCTCGGGGGGTGCAAGTGGGTACCGCCTTCGCCCTGTGCGAGGAGTCAGGGGTGATGGTCGACCTGAAGACCAACGTCCGCAGAGATGCCGTCGAGGGCCACGTGCACATCCGCACCGACCCTCGGGCCTCGCCGTCGGGGTTCCCGTTCAAGGTGGTGTCGGCCAAGGGGTCGGTATCGGACCCCGACGTCTACGAGTCCCGTCGCCGGGTGTGCGACCTCGGCTATCTCCGCACCCCTTACCTCGGCGAAGACGGGGTGGTGGGCTACCGCTGTGCCTCCGAACCAGTCGATGCCTACCTGCGCAAAGGGGGCACCCTCGAAGAGACCGAAGGTCGAATGTGCCTGTGCAACGGTCTCACGGCCACGGTGGGACTGGGCCAGGTCCGCCGTGGAGGCCTGGAGCCGCCGCTCGTCACCGGGGGTGAAGCGCTGCGCCAGCTGGGCGATGCCCCCTACGCCGAAGGCGAAACCCACACTGCGCGCGACGTCATCGAGCACCTGCTGAGCGGAATCGGCTAGGTGGCTGCCCCTGGTTGGCGGACTAGGAGAACGTACTGATGGCGGCCAGGGCGATTATCAGCACCACGACCCCCACCATCACCAGGGCGGCCTTGCCGCTTGGGTGTCCGGGACGATCGGGTTGAGGGGGTCTTGTGGGCATGTCGAGCAAAGCCTAGCGTCGGTCACATGAAGCCCAGGCCCTCAGACGCCGAAGCCGCCCAGAATGACCGGCCGGCGTTGTCGGACGAGGAGATGGGAGGCGAAGCCCCGTGCTTCGCCCACCTATTCGAGGACCGAGACGCTGATTCCGCCGAGGACCCTTCCGGGGAGGGCCAACGCTCGGATCAGAGCGGACGGGTGTAGCGCACCGCGCTGATTGACGACAACGGCCCGGCCACCACCATGGCCTGGCTGCCGTAAACCTCGAAGCTGAACCCCACGGTTCCGGCATCGACCAAGTCTTCGCCGTTGTTGGTCCAGCTCATGTCGCCGACGGTGAGGGTTCCGTGCTTGATGCTGTACCAATCTCCGCCGACCTTGATCTCAGAGACGATCTCGGAATCGATGACAACTTTCTCCATGGGCGCACGTTAGCTGGTCGCCTCGGACCGCCGGAGGACGAGCAGGAACTCCAGCTCGCCGTGGTCCTCGGTGGTGATCGCCGGCGTGCTGGGATTGGGGATTCCCCATTCCTCGAACACGATCTCGAAAGCCCCGTTGATCTCGAGTTGGGTGCCGTTGAGCCGGGCCTGGACCTGGATGGGCACCGACTGGCTGTTGCCCCTCAAGGTCAGCTCGACCGACGCGTTCGTGCTGATGACCTCGAGGTCGGCCGGAATGGCATCGAGCTCGATCGGTTCGACCAGGACCAGGGTGGCGGTGGGGTAGGTGGAAACGTCCATGATGCGACCGCGGAACTGGTTGTCGCGTCGGCTGTCGTCGCTTTCGATGCTGGCCATGTCGACCTCGAAGCGGGCTTCGGTGACCGTGGTGCCCACGATCACGACTTCGCCGGTCACCTCGCTGGTGCGACCGACACCCTCGGCGTTCTGGCCGAACAGGACCTCGCCCACCCGGTACCCGACGAGCGACTCGGGAGTGGGGGACCACACGCCTTCGACCGACTCGAGCACCTCGGCAGGCTCGGGGTCGGCACCCGTGCCGGCATCGTCGCCAGAGTCGTCGGCGCCGGCCGGGTCCGTCCCGGCCTCATCCCCGGCGGAACCGGTTTCGCCAGCAGAGTCCGGCTCGGCTTCGAACGCGCTGCCGAGACGCTCGGGAGCTTCGTCGCGGATGACGTTGATGTAGACCCACGTACCGCCGACCACCGCTAACACCCCCGCCACCAGGGCGGCCACCAACCACTTCAGCTTTTCCACGCGTCGCGTTCGGGGTGGGCGAGATCAGACCAGGACGGGATCGTTCTGGCGGTTGAAGTCGTCGACGTGCACGACCCGGGGAGCGAAGCCCTCGAGCTCGTCGGCCTCGTAGTCGGCGTAGCTGACCACGATGATCTTGTCGCCGGGCTGCACGAGACGGGCGGCGGCTCCGTTGAGGCACATGTCGCCGGGACCGCCGGGGATTACGTAGGTCTCGAAGCGGGCCCCATTGTCGATGTCGAGAATGTGCACCTGCTCGTTCTCGAGCAGGTCGGCTGCGGCCATCAGATCGGTGTCGATGGTGATCGAGCCCACGTAGTTCAAGTTGGCGTCGGTGACCGTCGCGCGGTGGATCTTCGACTTCATCATGCGGCGTCGCATCGACGTCTCCCTCGGTGGTGGGCGCC
>CAZEFG010000095.1:4934-8446 GCA_964511355.1 uncultured Iamiaceae bacterium | reverse complement strand
GCCTCGCCAACGGGCGCGAGGTGAGCGCCCTCGACATCCAGAGCGAGTACCTCGAACGGGCGCTGCGCTACGCCGAGACCAATGCGATGTCACCGGAGGAGAAGATGGCGCTGCAGATGTGGGAGCACTGCGTCAACGGTCTCGCCGACGACCCCATGAGCCTCGACCGCGAGGTCGACTGGGTGATCAAGTACAAGCTCATGGATTCCTACCGGGCCCGGCACGACCTGCCGCTCTCCCACCCGCGGGTAGCCCTGCTCGACCTGCAGTACCACGACATCGACCGGAACAGGGGCGTGTTCTACAAGCTCCAGGACCGAGGGCTGGTCGAGAGGACCTGCACCGACGCCGAGATCAACCTGGCCGTCGAGCAGCCTCCCCAAACCACCCGGGCCCGTCTACGAGGCGAGTTCATCAAGCGGGCCAAGGAGCGCAAGCGCGACTACACCGTCGACTGGGTGCATCTGAAGCTCAACGACCAAGCCCAACGCACTGTGCTGTGCAAGGACCCGTTCAAGGCCCACGATGAGCGGGTCGAGAAACTCATCGCATCGCTGTAGTTCATGCCCAGCTTTCACACTGCGGCGGTGGTCGAGATCCTCTCGGAGCGCCGGGGCCTGCAACGAATAGCCGTGGGTTACGACGGGAGAGCCGACAGAGGAGACACCGAGCGAGCCTTCGTGCTCACCGACCTGGTCGGCTCGGTCGCGGTCGGCGACCGAGTGGTGATCAACACCACGGCGGTTGAGCTCGGGCTTGGTACCGGCGGATGGCACATCGTGCACTGGAACCTCGAACGGGACCACGTGGTTACCGAGAGGGGTGGCCACATCATGAAGATGCGCTACACCAGCCTCCAGGCCGACACCGGCGCCGCCGAGGAGCACCTCGGTGACCTGCCCGCCACCGTCGACGGCCTCGAAGTTGTCGTGTGCACACTGCACAGCCAGGTAGGGGTGGTGGCCGCCGCCATAGCCGCCGAGCGGCCGGGTACCAAGGTCGCCTACGTCATGACCGACGGGGCGGCCTTGCCGCTGGCGCTGAGCGATCTGGTCGCTGACCTGGTCGATCGGAGCCTGATCCAGCACACCATCACGGCCGGACACGCTTTCGGAGGAGATCTGGAAGCGGTCACCGTGCCGTCGGCTCTGACCATCGCCCGCCACCACCTCGGAGTCGAGGTAGCCATCGTGGGCATGGGCCCAGGGGTGGTCGGCACCGGCACCCGGTTGGGCACCACCGCCATCGAAGCGGCGTCGATCTGCGACGTCGTCCACCACTTGGGTCGGGCCGCCATCTTGTGCCCCCGCCTTTCCGACGGCGACGAGCGGGGCCGTCATCGGGGTCTCAGCCACCACACCGCCACGGTGCTCGACCTGTGCGCCGATGTGTTGGTTCCGTGGCCCGCCGAAGTGCCGAGCGACGGCCATCCCCGTCACTCGATCATCGCCACCGAAGTCGGGGACGTGGCGGCGATGTTGGCCCAGACCGGACTGCAGATCACCACCATGGGGCGGGAACCGGCAGAAGATCCCTTGTTCTTCCGAGCCGCCGCTGCGGCGGGTATCGTCGCCGCCCGCCGTTCCGCGAGGGGCGACGTGGTCGGTTCCACACCCCCAGGCGCTCGGTAGGCTCAGCGGGCGATGAACAAGCTGGAGCGGCTACTCAACCTGATTGCGGTGTTGCTCCACACCGTTCGCCCGCTGACGGCCGCCGAACTACGCGAAAAGGTTCCCGGCTATCCCGAAGGTGATGTCGCCTTCCGGCGTGCCTTTGAGCGCGACAAGGAAGATCTGCGAGAGCTCAACGTGCCCGTGGAGCTGGTGCCGATCTTCGGAACCGATCCACCCGCCGACGGGTACCGGATCGACCGCCAGCGGTACTACCTGCCCGACCCTGGACTCGATCCCGATGAGTTGGCTGCGCTGCAACTGGCCGCAGCCGCGGTACGACTCGACGGCAGCACCGGCGTCGATGCCCTGCGCACCCTCGGCGGCCTCGGGGGAGCAGAGCCGTTGGCGCTCAGTGCCGAACTCCCCACCGATCCCGCACTCGACCCCTTGTTCGGTGCGATCTCGGCCCGAGCCACAGTCGAGTTCGACTACCGGGGCGAACACCGCACCTTCGATCCCTACCGTCTCGGGTTCCAGCTCGGGCGATGGTATGTAGTGGGCTACGACCATGGCCGTGACGACCGGCGGGTCTTCCGACTCGACCGAATCGAAGGCGACGTCGAGGTCGGCCGAGGCGGCAGCTACCAGATCCCCGACGACGAGCGAGGTCCCGCCGAAGTCCTCCCTGAGCGGTGGGAGTTGGGGAATGACCCCACGGTGGTCGCCACGGTGCGGATTGATGCTGCGCTGGCGCCCATAGCGCTGGTGCAGTTCGATGCCGCCGACGTGGTGGCACGCCACGACGACGGTGCAGTCGACGTACAGATGGTCGTCGCCAACCACGCCTTCTTCCGTTCATTGGTGTTCGGCTATCTCGAACATGCCGAGGTGATAGAACCCGTCGAGCTGCGCGCCGAGCTGGTCGACTGGCTCACCGAGATGATCGAGGCGTCATGAGTCGACCCACCGCCAGTGATCGCCTCCGGCGGGTTCTCGCCCTCGTACCGTGGCTCGCTGCCAACTCCCCGGCATCGGTCGACGAGGTCTGTACCCGCTTCGCCATTTCCCGGGCCGATCTGTTGGCTGACCTCGAGGTGCTGCCCTATGTAGGGGTGCCGCCCTACAGCCCGGACGCCATGATCGAGGTTGATCTCGACGACGACCGCATCAGCATCCGCTTGGCTGAGCCTTTCGATCGCCCGTTGAGGCTCACTCCCACCCAGGCCTTGGCTCTCATCGCCGCCGGACACCACGTCCGCCAGGTCCCCGGTGTCGACCAGAAGGACCCGCTCCAACGGGCCCTGGCCAAGTTGGCCAAGGCCCTCGGAGTCGACCCCGACCAGGTACACATAGAACTGGGGGAGGGCGACGAGCGCGTGCAGTCGAGTCTCATGGCCGCCATCGGAGCAGGCCAGCAGGTCGAGATCGACTACTACAGCTACGGCCGCGACCAACGGTCGGTTCGGGTCGTCGATCCATACCGCGTGGTGGCCGACCAGGGGAGCCTGTATCTCGTGGGGTGGTGCCATCGTTCCGAGGACGTAAGGGTGTTTCGGCTCGACCGCATCTCGGAGGTGGTCCTGCTCGAACGAGCAGCGGCCCCGCCTCGCGAACCGGTGCAATGGGACCGGTACCGGCCCGGTTCGGACATGCCGCGGGTGACTCTTGAGTTGGCTCCCGAGGCCCGCTGGGTGATCGATCGTTATCCCCACGACCAGGTGGTGGAGCTTGAGGGAGGTGCTCTGCAGGTCACCATTGGGGTGTCGGCCCGTCCCTGGCTGGAGAGGTTGTTGCTCGCCTTGGGCCCCGCGGCCCGCATCGTCGAAGGGCCCGAGGATCTTTCGGGAGCCGGCGCCGACATCGCGCGGCGGATCCTCGCCCGTTACCGCTCCGACGGTG
>CAZEFG010000095.1:1364-4834 GCA_964511355.1 uncultured Iamiaceae bacterium | reverse complement strand
CACGACGTCAACCGGGGCGACCTGGTCGTGTTCAGTCGGCCGCCATCTGAGCCCGAGAGTGAGATCCCGGAGTTGATCAAGCGGGTGATCGCCTTGAGCGGCGAGACCATCGAGGGACGTGACGGCCTCATCTACATCGACGGTCGAGCATTGGTTGAGCCCTATCTGGCTGATGGCGCGACCTTTGCCTCGTTCGGGCCGGTCACGGTGCCAGCAGGCCACGTCTTCGTCATGGGCGACAACCGCAACAACTCCCGCGACAGCCGGGTGTTCGGTCCGATCGATGAGGACCTCATACTGGGTCGAGCCTTCGTGCGGGTGTGGCCGGTGTCGAGGCTGGGATTCCTCTAGACGAAAGATCTAGCGGGGAATTGGTGCCTGCTCGATGAGGTCGATGGTGGCGGCGTCGGCAGTGTCGCCCGACCAATCTGCGTCGGCTTGAGCCTCCTTGGCTGGGTGGTCGAGATCGAGGCCCCGCTCGCCGGTACCAGCGCGGCGGGCGAACGACATGTGTCCACCGAGGTATCCGGTGAAGAGCGCCAGGGTGCCGCCCATCATGGCGAGGATCATCCCGCGGATCCGATGACCACGCCCCCGGGCCCGCCACGAACGGAAGTACAACAGCCCGACCAGCGCATTGCCCAGGCCGTGGATGACGCCGACTCGGCGTACCCGCGGGTCAGACGACGCCTGCTTCCAGTCCACCATCCCGGTAGCCGCCACCGCGGGGACCGTGAGCAGGCCCAGGCCGATCAGGCGCTTGGCTGCCTTGGCGCTACCTCGGCCGCCTACCACGTCGAGCATGGTTGCCGACATGAACAGGCCAAGGGGGAGGTCGGTCAACATGGGATGGGCGGCGTGGCCGAGCCATTCCCCGCGCAGCACCCGGCCCAGGGTGCCCTGGTCGAGGCGCGCGGCGGCGGGCTCCAGAAGACTGGCCGCGGCGTCGGCCACGGAGGCTTCTTCGATGGCCGCCACCATGTGGCTGACCGATGCTGGCGCGTGATCTGGGTTCGGGGAGGCATCCATGTCCCTTCCGTTACCCGCTACAGGCGCCAAACCATGCATCACTGGCGGTCCCGGTGGGGGAGGGGTCGCCCCTATAACGTGGGGGCCGCATGAGCGAACCCCTCGATCCCCAACACCAATCATGGGAGGAGATCGAAGCCGAGTATCGCGGTGAGGTCGGCAGCGCCGAACCAGCTCGCCTGGCGGTACGGAGCCGCCGCAGCCAACGCCGCCGCAACCTGGTCGAATGGGCCCTGGCGGTGGGGGGAGCGCTACTTGTGGCCTGGGCGATCCAGGCCTTCCTGGTGCAGGCCTTCGTGATCCCGTCAGCCTCCATGGAGCCCACCCTCACCGACCGCGACCGCGTCCTGGTCAACAAGCGCCACGGGCGGATCGAACGCGGTGATGTGGTGGTGTTCAACCGACCGCCCGGGATGGAGCTCGACGGCGTCGACGACCTGATCAAGCGGGTGATCGGTGTCGAAGGCGACGTCGTCGAAGGGCGGGACGGCACCGTCTACGTGAACGAGGTTCCTGCCGATGAGCCGTACCTGGCCGATGGCGCGACCACCGACGAGTTCGGGCCGATCGTGGTCCCCGATGACCATCTGTTCGTAATGGGCGACAACCGGGTCACCGCCATGTCCCTCGATAGTCGCTACTTCGGCCCGATTCACCAGGACCTGGTCGTGGGCCGGGCCTTTGCCATCGTGTGGCCGCTGTCGCGCTGGTCGGGCTTGTAGCCCCTATCCGTGGGTGCTCAGCCCGCCTGAGCCGCAATACGGTCCATCAGCCGATCGACGTGATCGCTGAAGATGGCGTCGATCCCCATCCTGATCAGCTCGTCGACCATGCGTTCGTGCTGGGCGTCCCAGCCCCACGCCAGGCGTTCGAAGCGATGGAACAGGGCGACCAGCCCTCCACTCCAGTCGGAGTGGTGCATGTTCATGGCGTCGATCCCTCGTTCGGCCAGCGTCGCTGCCCTGCGTTCGGGACCGTCACGAAGGCGATCGAGACGGGTGGAGTTCACCAGCCTGATGTCGTCACTTAGGCTCCGCCATTCGGTGACCACATCGATTTCGGGGTGACACAGCCACAGGCGACCCTCTGCACCCGCCTCCACGGCCGCCTGGACCACGGCGGGGGCGGCCGCCGGGTCCTTGATATCGAGGGACAGTTCGAAGTCGGTGCCGCAGCTTTGGTAGAGCTGGGCCAGAGTCGGGATGTGACCCGGTAGCGCATCGCGATCGAGCTCAGCGACCGCTTTGCGTCGTCGGCCCCGCAGGAGCGATCCAACGACACCGTCGTGATCGAGCACGACCTGGCCGTCGGCGGTCAGCCAAGCGTCGCTTTCGAGGCCGGTTGCGCCCAGGCGGAGGGCCAGTTCGAACGCTTCGATGGTGTTCTCCGGGGCGTGAGCTCGAGCTCCTCGGTGGGCGAAGCCGATGGGCGGGTCCCAAAGCGAGGGAAGGCGAGGACCAGAAGTGGGAGGCACCTGGCCATCCTTCCCCGAGTTGGACCCCCGGCTCAAGAGTCGGTCCGATCCGGTCGATGGAGTCGAGAGCACCGATGGAGGGTGGATGGCAACGATTCGAGCCAGTTGTGATTCCTGTGGCGACGTGGAGTTCAACACTTCCCGGGTCAAGGTGCACGCCCCCGAAGACGGCGGAGCCGGCACCTACGCCTTCGAGTGTCCCCGTTGTCGCTGCACCATGGTGCGTCACGCCGAGCGACCCACCATGGATCTGTTGATCGCCGCCGGGGTGCCCTTCACCACCTGGCGTCGCCCCGCGGAACTGGTCGAGCGTGAGCAGACCCCGGGTACACCGTTCACCCATACCGACCTGGTGGCCTTCCACGAGTTGGTCGAGGACGACGCCGCCCTCCGCGCGGCTCTGGACGCCATCGTCGACCCGCGGTCCGGGCCCGAACGCAACAGCCGCTAGCGGCTCCCCGGGTAGGGTGGCGCGATGCGAGCCGTCTTCGCCCTACCGGCGGTGATCATCCCCTTGGCCCTGGTGGCATTGGCGGCGGCAGTCCGGCGGGTGGCTGAGGCGGTCTCAGATCTTCGTGGCGAACTCGTCGCCGCCTCTGGTCTCCGCCGCGAAGTGGCCTCGTTGATCGACGATCTCGACAACCCCGCTCGCCGCTCTGGTCCCCGGTCCCGGAGCAGCGGGCCTCGTCAGTAGGCTGGGGCGGTGTTTGGAGTAAGCGGTGCCGAGCTGATGGTGATCCTGCTGGCCGGGCTCATTGTGCTCGGCCCGGACCGGTTGCCGGTCGTCGCCCGCAAGGCGGGGAAGATCTTCGGCGACCTCCGAAGGATGTCGTCGGGCTTCGAAGCCGAGGTAAGAACGGCATTGTTCGAGGCTGAGCACCCCGAGCGTTACCGACCCCCGAATGCCACCAGCTCCGTGGTCGATCGACCCGTCGAGCGTCCCGTTGAAGTCGAAGGTCGGGTCGAA
>CAZEFG010000095.1:0-1264 GCA_964511355.1 uncultured Iamiaceae bacterium | reverse complement strand
GTTGAAGTCGAAGGTCGGGTCGAACAGGACATGAAGCCGACCGAACCGGCGGACCCCGACTCGTGAAGCTCATTCGCCAATCCAAGCCCAAGGTCGACCCTACGGGGCAGATGAGTCTGCGTGACCACATCGCCGAGCTTCGCCACCGGCTCATCGTCTCGGCGGTAGCGGTCGGGCTCGGAGGGGCGCTCGCCTTCTGGCAGTTCAACTTCTTGCTCGACATTCTCAGTGGTCCCTACTGCGAACTGCAGCCTGTCGAAGCGTGCCAGTTCCTGATGACCGATCCGCTGGAGGCGTTCTCGACTCGGATCTCGGTCTCGTTCTACGTAGGCGTCGGCCTGGCCATGCCGGTTCTTCTCTACCAGGCGTGGCGGTTCATCATCCCCGGGCTGCACCCCAACGAGAAGCGCTATGCCCTCGCGTTCGTGGCGAGCGGCGCCATCTTGTTCTTCCTTGGTGCTGGCCTCGCCTTCTACACCGTGCCTCGGGCCCTTGAGTTTCTGGTGGGGATGGGCGGCGACTGGTTCGAGCCGTTCTTCCGGGGATCGGAGTACCTGTCGTTCCTGATCAAGATGATGGTGGCGTTCGGAATCGGGTTCGAGTTCCCCATCCTGTTGGTGTTCCTCCAGATGATCGGCCTGCTCGAACCTCGCCAACTCGCGGGCGCGCGGCGTTACGCCATCGTCGGGATCCTGATCGTGGTGGCGGTCATCACCCCGAGCGGCGACCCGTTCTCGCTGATGGTGCTGTCTGTTCCCATGTATTTGTTCTATGAATTGGCCATAGTCATCGGCCGGTTGATAAGGCGGTGAGCGCCACCGCGACCCGAACCGATTTCGAGGCTCAACTCGGGTTCGGGCTCGACCGGTTCCAGATCGAGGCCCTCGACTCTCTCGATGCTGGTCGCTCGGTACTCGTCGCGGCACCCACCGGTTCGGGCAAGACCGTCATCGCCGAGTACGCGGTACATCTCACCCTCGAACTCGGCGGCCGGGTGTTCTACACCACCCCGATCAAGGCGTTGTCCAACCAGAAGTACAACGACCTGGTTCGCCGCCACGGTTCCCAGCAGGTCGGGCTGCTGACCGGCGACAACGCCATCAACGCCGGGGCTCCGGTGGTGGTCATGACCACCGAGGTGCTCCGCAACATGATCTACGCCGCGTCGGACGCGCTCCACGGGCTGCGCTGGGTCGTGCTCGACGAGGTCCACTACCTCCAGGACCAGTACCGAGGGCCGGTGTGGGAAGAGGTGATCATCCAT
>CAZEFG010000094.1:0-8491 GCA_964511355.1 uncultured Iamiaceae bacterium | reverse complement strand
CGTAGAAGGCCACCGCAGTGTCGTCGTCGGGTATCGCGCTGATGACCGGACCGAAGAGCGAGTTTCCGCTCGGTGGGTCATAGGTGATGATCGGCGTGCCCACGTCGGGTCCGGTGCGGCGGAACGCTTCGTCGCTCTCGGCGCGGATCACGGCGTCCCACGAGTCGTCGTCGGCTGCCGCCAGCAGCGATTCCGGCAACTCGAGCGAGGCGAGAATCTCGGCCGGGTCGGTGAGCTTGACGGCCTCGGCCATGCGCTCGGCCATGTCGCTACTGGCAGGCTTTGAGTACCACATGCGCTCACCGAAGGCGCGGTACAGATCGCCAACGGCGTCGTTACCAAACTCCTCACGCGCCGCCGCGCAGATGCGGTGGTAGCGCAGTCCCCGCGTCTGTGATTCGATCACCGCCTCGGGTAGGTCGCGCTCCTCATTGATGAACCGCAGCGAGATGAATCGCCATCCGACGGTGATGCCCTTCAGTTCCTGCACTCGACGGATCCAGACCGAGGTCTGCCAGGCGAAGGGGCATCCGGGGTCGAAGAAGAACTCGATGTCGTAGGGGCCGCCGGGCAGTTCGGGGATGGAGAGGTTGTCGTCGGAGCTCATGACCTGACCCAACCGCGATCGGCCCTCGGTTGTTCCACCGGTGCCAGCGCCCCGGTGGCCCGGCGGCCCGGGAATGCGATGATGAGGCGATGGACAGCACCCGGGTCGATCGCTATCTGTGGGCGATCCGTCTGTGCAAGACGCGGACTGACGCCACCGACCTGTGCAAGGGGGGTCACGTCGAAGTCAACGGCCGCTCGGCCAAGCCCGCCACTACGGTGACCGTTGGCGACTCGATCTCCGCTCGGGTCCATGGCCGCGACCGGGTGGTCGAGGTCACCCAAGTCATCGACAAGCGGGTCGGCGCCGCCGTAGCCGTGGATTGTTACATCGACCACTCGCCACCCGTGCCCGAATCGGACAGGACGCCGACCCTGGCCCGTGACCGTGGCACCGGGCGCCCCACCAAGCGTGAGCGCCGTCAGCTCGACAAGTGGCGCGCCAGCGGGGGTTGACGCGGCCACACTGTCGGGGTGCCAGGACCTCTCCAGTTGCAGTTCGTGAAATCGGCGCCCGCTCACCACCAGTTGCCCGACGGTCGGGCCGAGGTGGCCGTGGTTGGTCGCAGCAACGTGGGCAAGTCGTCGCTGCTCAACGCATTGGCCAACCGCAAGGCGCTCGCCCAGGTATCGAAGACCCCGGGCCGGACTCGCCTGCTCAACTACTTCAGCCTCGGTCCCGACACCGCCATGGTCGACTGCCCCGGATACGGCTACGCCAGCGCGCCGAAGAAAATGCAGTCCGAGTGGCAACAGATGATGGAGCGCTACCTGGTCGAACGTGAACAGATCACCATGATCATGGTGTTGGTCGACGGCGAGATCGGTCCCACGAAGCTCGACGTTCAGATGCTCGACTGGTTGCGCTCCCACGAACTGCCCCACACCGTCGTGGCCACCAAGCACGACAAGGTGAAGTCCTCAGTGCGGGACAAGCGCCAACGCGAGCTGGCCGAAAAGTGCCAGCTCGATCCGGGCGACGTGGTGTGGGTGAGCGCCGCCAAGAACGTCGGGCTCGACCCCCTTCGCGAGCTCATCCGCATCTGGCTGTCCTGACCGGTTGAGAGGCTCTGGTCCCGGTCGGGCGGGGACCTTGGTCCTCTGGGGTCTGGGCCTTGTCCTCATGAACGGCCCGGGCGCTTCCTTCAAGATGAACCTCAGATGCCAGTCGAGGTTCGATCGGCAGCACATGAAGGGAGAACCCGCCATGAAGAAGCTGTTCCCCATCGCCTTGATAGTCCTCGGAGTGATCTTCGCCGGGGCTGGCGCTTACACCATCTACCGAGGTCTCGACGCTCGTGACCAGGTCAAGGGCGAGCTCGTCGCCCAGAACATCGTCACCCCTGAGGATGCCTCCATCCCCAACACCCCGGTGACCGACATTCCCACCGCTCGGTCCATGGCCGACATCATCAACGAGCATGCGCTGGCCTCATCGGACGGCCTGACCTACTCGGAGATGGATCGCGACAACCCTGCTCGGGCGACAGCCCTCAACGCAGCGAACCTGCGAACCAGCCTCTACACCTCGATCATGGCCTTCGAGATCAGCACCCTGGTCATGGGTCTCGGCTTGATGATCCTGGTCATGGGTGTCGCCATCGCCGGTCTCGGAGTGGTGCTGGCTTCGCTGGTCATCCCCACCCTGGCCCAGAAGGTGCACGTCCAGCCGGTCGTCGAACTCGCCTGACCACTGGCACCGGACAACTCAAGCGTTGGATGCCCGGCTCCGGCCGGGCATCGGCGTTTTTCCATGGCGCCCGCTAGCCTCCGCCCCATGGCAGATCACCTGGACCAACTAGCCGCCGTTTCGCTCTTCGCCGGCGCCGATGCGAAAGAGTTGGCCGAGATCTCCAAGGCCACCACCGAGCTCGACATCGAACAGGGAACGGCGCTCACCACCCAGGGTGAAGTTGGCCGAGAGGCGTTCATCGTGATCGAAGGCGAAGCCGTGGTCACCGTCGACGGCGACGAGGTCGCGCGACTCGGTCCGGGAGCGACCATCGGCGAGATCGCCCTGCTCGACAAGGGCCTGCGCAGCGCCACCGTCACCGCGGCCACTCCGATGAAGGTGCTGGTGCTCGACCCCCGCGAGTTCAAGGGCCTGCTGCTCAAGGTTCCGGCCATCGCGGTCAAGGTGGCATCCGCCCTCGCCGCTCGGGTGCGTGAACTCGACACCAAGCTCTACGGCTGAGGTAGCTAGCCTGCGCGGATGGATCTCAACGAATCATCAGCTCTGGTAACCGGCGGCGCCTCTGGATTGGGTGAGTCGACAGCGCGGGCACTGGCCGCCAAGGGGGCCCGGGTCGTGGTCGTCGACATGAACGCCGAGAAGGGCGAGGCGGTCGCTCGCGACATCGGTGGCGTGTTCGCCCAGGCCGACGTGACCGACACCGCTCAGGTGATCGCCGCCATCGAGGCCGCCAAGGAGATGGGCCCCCTCCGTTCGCTGGTCACCGCCGCCGGCATTGGTTGGGCGACCCGCACCATCGGTCGCGACGGCACCTACGAATCGGCCCACGACCTCGACGTCTTCAACAAGGTCGTCCAGGTCAACCTGGTCGGCACCTTCAACTGTGCCCGCCTCGCCGCGACCGCCATGTCGCAGAACGAGCCGGTCGACGAGGACGGCCAGCGGGGCGCCATCGTCACGGTCACTTCAGTGGCCGCCTTCGAGGGCCAGATCGGCCAGGTGTCGTACTCGGCCTCCAAGGGAGGGGTGGTGGGGATGACCCTGCCGATGGCCCGCGACCTCAGCGTCGTCGGCGTCCGGGTCAACTGCATCGCCCCCGGCCTCATCGACACGCCGATCTACGGCTCGGGTCCGCAGTCCGACGCGTTCAAGGAGACGCTGAAGCGCGACGTGCTGTTCCCCGACCGGCTCGGCACCTCCGCTGAGTTCGCCTCGATGGCCGTCGAGCTGATCACCAACGACTACATGAACGCCGAGGTCGTGCGGGTCGACGGAGGGCTGCGCTTCCAGCCCAAGTGACCCTCAGCGGCGGTCGAGGATGTCGCGCAGGCAGGCTTCGAGGTCGGGATGAGAGAACTCGAAGCCTGACTGTTCGAGGACGCTCGGCGCCACCCGCTGGCTCACCAGCAGTAGGGCCTCCACCAGCTCGCGTCCATAGAGCAGCGCGGGAGCGAAGGTGGGTATCGGCAGCAGCGTCGGCCGCCGCAGCACGCGGCCGAGGATGGCGGCGAACTCTCGGTTGGTGACGGGGTTAGGTGCCGTGAGGTTCACAGGGCCTTCGACATCGGCTCCCAGCAGGTGGCAGATCGCGTCGACCTGGTCGCGCAACGAGATCCAGCTCTGCCACTGCCGGCCCGAGCCCATCCGGCCGCCCAGCCCGAGCTTGAAGATCAGGAGCTGGCGTCCCAGCGCGCCGTCGTCGGGATCGAGCACGATGCCCGTGCGGATGTTGACGGTGCGGATCCCTCCGGCAGCGGCCAAGCGGGAGGCCGCCTCCCACTTGGTGCACACCTCGGCGAGGAAGTCGTCGCCTGGAGCACTGGCTTCGGTCAGGACCTCGTCGCCTCGGTCGCCGTAGATGCCGATGGCCGACCCGCTGATGAACACTTTGGGGGGAGAGTCGAGACCAACCAGCGTTTCGGCCAGCAAGGTGGTGCCGCGTGTGCGGGAGTGAAGGATCTTCTCCTTCTGGTCGGGGCTCCAGCGACGGCTGGCGATGCTCTCGCCGGCCAGGTGCACCACGGCGTGGACCCCTTCGAAGCTCGCCCGGTCGATGGTGGCTGCCTGCGGGTCCCAAGCGATGGCGGCTTCGCCCGGCTGAACTCGCCGGCGCACCAGCGGGATAACCCGGTGCCCATCGCCGGTCAGGCGACGGGTGAGTTCTGAGCCGATCAGCCCGCTGGCCCCCGATATCACCACGTCCATCACCCCACCGTATGCCCTGTGGCGCCCGGCCGATGCCCTGCGGTGGAGCACCGCAAGCAGAAGGCGAGGCAGTAGCGTGCGAGGTCATGGGTCACAGCGAGTGACGAGGACTCAGCGGGTCACGCGCCAACCGAGGAGTGAGTGATGGCAAACGAAGAATCGGATCGAACCCCGATCAGTGCCGGCTTCATCGCGTTGGCGGTGGTGGCGGCGTTGCTGGTGGTGTTCATTTTCCAGAACACCCAAGACGAGACGGTGACCGTCTATCTCTGGGAGTTCACGGCCCCGCTGTGGCTGGTCTTGGCGGCCACCGCTGCGGTCACGCTGGTCTTGGCCGAGATCGGCACCTTCCTGCGCCGACGACGGCGGCGCTGAGCGCATGTCGACTCGTCGTCTGATTCTGGCCGCCCTCCTTTGCGGGATGGCCATCCTGGTGGCCTTCGCGGTCCAGGTGGCGATCGCTCCTTAGCTCAGCACGTCATCTGGCGGGCTCCAGCCCGCCCACTCGGCGGTTCGGGCCTGCCGTCGGCGGCGGTAGAGTCAATTCTCGTCCGATCGCTGGAGGTGGTCCCCACGGCTGAGAACGAGAACTCCGATCCCGACGCTGCGTCGAATCATTTCGACGTCGTCGTCATCGGTGGAGGTCCGGGCGGTTACGCCTCGGCCCTCTACGGAGCCTCCGCTGGCTTGCGCATAGCCATGATCGAGCGCAACAAACTCGGTGGCACCTGTCTGAACGTGGGGTGCATCCCCGCCAAGGCTCTGCTCGAGACGGCCACCGTGCTGCGCACCACCAAGGCGGCCAAGGAGTTCGGCGTCGCCGCCGAGACCAACGGCATCGACCTCGACGCCATGCAGCAGCGCAAGCAGGGCATCGTCGACCGTCTGGTCGGCGGGCTCGGCAGCCTGCTCAAGGGGCGCAGCGTCACCGTGTACGACGGAACGGGTGTGCTCGATCCTGACCACCACACCGTCCACGTCAGCGGCGGTGAGTCCGGCGACGTGACCCTCACCGCCGACGCGGTGATCCTCGCCGCCGGTTCGGTGCCCCGCACCATCGGTGGCTTCGACATCGACGGCCAGTTGATCGTCACCTCCGACGAGGTCCTGTCGCTCGACCGCATCCCCGAACGAGCAGTCGTCATCGGCGGTGGCGCCATCGGCTGTGAGTTCGCGTCACTCCTCTCCGATCTTGGAAGTTCCGTCACCATCCTCGAAGCGCTCCCCAAGATCCTGCCCGGCACCGATCCCGAGATCACCCAGGTGGTCCAGCGGGCCTTCAAGAAGCGGGGTATCGACGTCCGCACCAACGTGCAGGTCACCGGTCACTCGCCCAACGGCCAGAGCACCAGCGTGCAGTTGGCCGACGGTGACCCCATCGAGGCCGACCTGGTGGTCGTGTCGATCGGTCGCCGCCCATACCCCGACCATCTCGGGCTCGACCGCACCCAGGTCAAGGTCTCTGACCGTGGTTTCGTCGAGGTCGACGAGAACTGCCGGACCTCGGTCGACGGTGTGTGGGCGGTGGGCGACCTCATCGCCACCGCGCAGCTCGCCCACGTGGGCTTTGCCGAGGGGATGGTCGCCATCCGCGACATCCTGGGCGAGGACCCTCAACCTCTCGACTACACCCGGCTGCCGTTGTGCATCTACTCCCATCCCGAGGTCGCCTCGGCCGGTCTGACCGAAGAAGCCGCCAAGGAGGCGGGCTACGACGTGGTCGTGTCCAAGCATCGCTACGCCGCCAACGGACGCGCCATGATCGTGGGCGATACCGAGGGAATGGTGAAGGTCGTCGCCGAGAAGAACGCCGACGGCACGGGTGGTCAGGTGCTCGGTGTGCACATGGTCGGTCCGCTGGTAACTGAACAGCTCGGCCAGGCATACCTAACCGTCAACTGGGAAGCCACGACCGAAGAGGCGGCCCACTTCATCCAGCCCCACCCCACGCTCAGCGAAACCTTCGGTGAGACGCTCATGGCCCTCACCGGCCGTTCGCTCCACTAGAACCCCCCCACCCCCTCCCGGAGGACCCCCATGTCCGAGGTCACGATGCCCCAGCTCGGTGAGACCGTCACCGAGGGCACGATCACCAAATGGTTCAAACAAGTCGGTGAGCAGGTCGCCGAGGACGAGATCTTGTTCGAGGTGTCGACCGACAAGGTCGACTCCGAGGTGCCGTCGCCAAGCTCGGGTTACCTCACCGAGATCCGAGTCCCCGAGGGGGAGACGGTCGATGTCGGCTCGGTGCTGGCGGTCCTCTCCGACTCACCCGGAGAGGGAGGCGAAGCCGCTCCGGCCCAGGATGAAGCTCCCGCGGAGGCATCCGCTCCCGAGGAGGCTCCGGCGCCTGAAGCGCCCGCCGCTCCTGAACCGGCAGCAGCCGAGGCTCCTCCCGCCCCAGCAGCGGACGCCTCTCTGGCCGCCGAGAGCACCCCAGATGCGGCGCCGCGCGAAGCTCCCAGCAACGGGCTGCTCCTGTCGCCGGTGGTGCGACGCCTGGTGGCCGAGCACAATCTCGACACGTCGCAGATCACCGGTACCGGTCCCGGGGGTCGGATCACCCGCACCGACGTGCAGCAGGCCATCGAGTCAGGCGCCGGTCAGTCTTCCGGCGCTCCGGCCCAGCCTGCTGCTCCGTCCCGGCCAACGGCCGCGCCTGCGCCCGCGGCAGCAACGTCGCGCCCGGCACCTCCGCCGTTGGCCCGCACCGGCGAACGCGACATCGTGGTGCCGCTCAACAACATTCGCCGTCGCACCGGCGAGCACATGGTGATGTCCAAGGAAGTGTCACCCCACGTGCTCACCGCGGTCGAGGTCGACTTCGAAGCGGTCGAGCGGGTGCGACGCCGTCACCGAGACGAGTGGAAGGACGCCGAGGGTTTCTCGCTCACCTACCTGCCGTTCATCTCCCGGGCCCTCATCGATGCCATCGCCGAGTTCCCCCACATAAACGCGTCGGTGGGCAACGGCGAGTTGGTCGTCCATGACTACGTCAACCTGGCGATCGCCGTCGACCTTGAGTTCGAGGGGCTCCTGGCGCCCGTGCTGCGAGACGCCGAAAGCAAGCGGCTTCGGGCCATCGCCCGCGAGATCTACGACCTGGCCAATCGTGCCCGGTCCAAGCAGCTTTCGCCCGACGATCTCGCCGAGGGCACCTTCACCATCACCAACCCCGGTCAGTACGGCACGATGATGCAGTTCCCCATCATCAACCAGCCCCAGGTCGCCATCCTCAGCACCGACGGCATCCGTCGCAAGCCGGTGGTGGTCACCGACGCCGACGGTGGCGAATCGATCGCCATCCACTCGGTCGGAATCCTGGCCCTGGCCTGGGACCATCGAGCCTTCGACGGCGCCTATGTCGCGGCGTTCATGGACCGGTTGCGCGACAACATCGAGAACCGGGACTGGGAAGCCGAGCTGTAGAGGTGTTCAGGGTTCGCTGGTTGGGCCGGGTCGCCTACCGCGACGCGCACGCCCTACAGCAGGGCCTATTCCAGAACTCGCCCGACGATCACCTGTTGCTGCTCGAACACCCGCACGTCTACACCCTCGGCGTGCGGGCGCAGCCGTCGAACGTCTTGGTCGAGCCGGCCGCGGTGGGGGCCGAACTGGTCGAGACCGACCGAGGCGGCGACGTCACCTACCACGGCCCCGGCCAGCTAGTGGGTTACCCCATCCTCAATGTGCCTGACCTTCGTCGGGGCGGGCTGGCCGACACCGCCGCCTATGTTCATTCGGTCGAGCAGCTGCTGATCGACACCCTTGCTGACCTGGGCTTTCATGATGTCGGGCGCTTGCGCCGCTATCCCGGGGTGTGGTTCGAGCCCGAGTCCGACGCGCCCCGCAAGGTGGCGGCCATCGGGGTGAGGCTCTCACGCGGGCGTTCGATGCACGGGTTCGCGCTCAACGTCGATCCCGACATGTCGATGTTCGGCCACATCGTTCCCTGCGGCATCGCCGACATGGGGGTCACCTCGCTGG
>CAZEFG010000093.1:0-8642 GCA_964511355.1 uncultured Iamiaceae bacterium | reverse complement strand
GCCGGGTTCTCACGCGCCAACCCCCAGCAGCTGTTCCTTCCCCCGGTGATCGACCCCGAGTACCACTACGAGACGGTCAACGTCGAGCACCAGCTCACCAACCCCAACTCGCTGCTCTGGTGGACCCGTCGCCTGGTCGCCCTGCGCAAGCGGCACCGGGTGTTCGGTCGCGGCGACCTGGCCTTTGTCGAACCCGACAACCCCAAGGTCCTAGCCTTCACCCGCACCCTGGTCGAAGACGGCCAGACGTCGCAGGTGCTCGTGGTGGCCAACCTCTCCCGACACTCGCAACCCGTCGAACTCGACCTGAGGCACCTGCACGGGTTCCAGCCAGTCGAGATGTTCGGCCACACGCGGTTCGCCCCCATCGGTGAGCTGCCCTACTACCTCACCCTCGCGCCCTACCAGTTCTTCTTGTTCAGCCTCGAACCTGTGGCGCGCGTCGACGGCCCCTTCGATGTCGACTGGGCTCCGCCCGAGGTCAGGGTCGAGCGCGACTGGCGGGACCTGTTCGAACCAGCCCGCCGATCGGCGCTGGCCAAGCTGCTTCCGGCCTTCCTGGCTGAGCGGCGGTGGTATGCGGGTAAGGACCGTACGGTGCGAGACGTCAACATCATCGACGTCGTCCCGTTCGGGGGAACCAAGCGGGTCCCGTTGGCCCAGATCGTGATAGCCGAGGTCCGCTACGTCGGAGCCGACCCCGAGACGTATCTGTTGGCGCTCACCGATGCCCGCGACGAGCGCGCTGCCGACCTGTTGACCTACCGCCCCGAGGCCGTAGTCGCCCAGCTTCGGCGCCCGACCGGTTCCGATGCGGGCGTCCTCATCGATGCCCTGGCCGACGCCGACTTCTGCACCGCGGTGCTCGGGGTCATGGCCCGTCGCCGCGAGATCCCCGGTCGATCGGCCGCCATCCTGGGCAGCGGAACTCCAGCGCTGCGGCGGCTGTTCGGCAGCGACAACCTCGAGCCCAAGCTGCTCGGCACCGAGCAGAGCAACACCACGGTGGTGTTCGGCGATCAGGCGCTGGTCAAGCTCATCCGCCGCCTCGAAGATGGCGAGAACCCCGAGCTTGAGGTGGGCAACGTCCTCACCGAGGCCGGCTTTGCCCACTCGTCGCCGGTGTTGGGGTCGATGGAGTATCGGGGCAGGGGCCGTTCGATCACGCTGGCGGTGGCCCAGGAGTACGTACCCAACGAAGGCGACGCCTGGACCCTGACGGTCGACCTTCTCGGACGCTTCTTCGAAGAGGTTGCCACCACCGGAGAAACCCTTCCCGGGCTCTCGAAGGGACCTGATCTGTTGGCGCCGGTGGTCGAGGTCCCCGACGAGGTGCTGTCGCTCATCGGGGCGGTGATCGAGCCGGTCGAACGGTTGGGTGTGGCCACCGGCGAGCTTCATCGGGCGCTGGCGCAGGTGCCAGACGCCGACTTCGCCCCGCAGGCCTTCACCACCCTCTACCAACGCTCTCTGTACCAGAGCTTCCGGGGCCAGACCCGCGCCACCCTGGCCGATGCCCGCAGGGTGCTGCGACGCAGCTCGGCCCAACTCGACGACCAGACCCGCGCCGACCTCGAACGGTTGGTCGGCTCCGAAGCCGCCCTGATCGAGCACTTCGCGGGCGTGCGCGAGCGCCGCATCGAAACCACCCGTCAGCGGGTGCACGGCGACTACCACCTGGGCCAGGTCCTGTGGACCGGCCGCGACATGGTCATCATCGACTTCGAGGGCGAGCCCGCCCGCTCCATCGGCGAGCGCCGACTCAAGAAGTCGCCTCTGGTCGACGTTGCAGGGATGCTGCGCTCGTTCCGCTACGCCACTCGCGTCGCGGTGCTGGAGCTCGAAGCCCGCGGCATGTTGGGAGACGACGAGGCCGAAGCAGAGCGGTTCACGGCGTGGGCCGACTGGTGGTCATCGTGGGTCGAGCCGGTGTTCATGCGCAGCTACCTCGACACGGTCGAAGGTGCCGGCATGGTCCCCGAATCCATCGCCGACCTGCATCTGCTGCTCGACGCCTACCTCGTCGAAAAGGCCATGTACGAGCTGCGCTACGAGCTTCAATACCGGCCGGGGTGGGTGCCGATCCCCCTCGCCGCCATCCTCTCTCGCGTCGAGCCAGAAGCCGATCGATGAGCGAGGGAGTGCTGGCGGACCTGGCCCGGCGCTGGGGAGTTCAAACCGGGTACTGGGATGTCGAGGGCCGGTGGCACGATGCCGAAGCCGAGTCGCTGGTATCGGTCCTGGCCGAGCTGGGTGCCCCGGTGAGCAGCCCCGATGACGCCACCGCCGCAGTGGAAGCGCACCGTCGCCTCCTCGTCGCCGAACCCACCGAACCGGTGGTTGTGGTCGATTCGGGCGCGACGCTGGCCTTCGAGTTGCGGCTGCCGGTGGAGGCCGAAGGTGTCGTCTTGGTCGATGTGACTCGGGAGGATGGGTCGGCGGTTCGGGCCGAGATCGACACCGAGGCGGTGGAGCCTCACTCGCGCTGGGACATCGACGGCCGCGGCTGGGCGGTGCGATGGGTGGTCACCGAGCTGGCGCTACCCATCGGCTACCACCGGGCCACGGTCGAGATCGGTCGCCACCACAGCTCGTTCACGATCCTGGCTCCGCCACCCCGCCTCCCGTCCCTCGACGGTCCTGCCATGTGGGGCGTCTTCGCACCCACCTACGGCTTTGTCCCCGACGGCGAACCCGGACTCGACCACCTGGGCATCGGCCACTTCGGCCATCTCGACGATCTGGCTCGTCGCCTCGCCCCGATGGGGGCCAGGATCGTCTCGACCCTTCCTCTTCTAGCCACCTTCTGCGACCAGCCGTTTGAGCCCAGCCCCTACTCGCCGGTGAGCCGGCGGTGGTGGGGCGAGTTGCACCTTGACCCTGCTCGGCTGCCGGGTCTGGCCGAGAGTGCGGCCGCGTCGGAGCTGTTGGGCTCGCGTCGGCTCGTCGCCGCGGCGGCCGACCTTGCCGCTCGGCCACTCATCGACCATGCCGCCATCGCCCGCGAACTTCGTGAGGTCCTCGACGCACTCGCCGGCGACCTGGCCAGGTCCGAAGGCCCCGCCGCGTCCGCGCTGGCCCGCTTCGCCGCCGACCGACCCGAACTCGAGACTTACGCCCGGTTCCGGGCCCTGGTCGAACACTTCGGCGACAGATGGGGGTCGGTCCGTTCCCGGTGGGTGGGTCGGGAGATCACCATGTCCGATGTCGACCCCGCGGCGGTGGCCCGGCATCGCTACATCCAGTTCGCGGCCGACACCCAACTCGGTGAACTGGCCGAATCGTTCCGTTCCCGTCACCAACTGTTGGCGCTCGACCTGCCGCTGGGATCGAACCCCGACGGCTTCGACGTTTGGGCCAACCCCGGCGATTACGCCGTCGAGGTCGGCACCGGTGCCCCACCCGACGCGTTCTTCAGCGCCGGCCAGGATTGGGGGTTCCCGCCTCTGCATCCCATAACCAGTCGGGCCCGTGGTCACGAGGAGCTGAAGCTGGCGCTGCGCCACCATCTGCGTCACTCCGGGATGTTGCGCATCGACCACCTCATGTCG
This sequence comes from uncultured Iamiaceae bacterium, assembly GCA_964511355.1. GTDB lineage: Bacteria > Actinomycetota > Acidimicrobiia > Acidimicrobiales > SKKL01 > SKKL01. The sequence continues at coordinate 5,091 of CAZEFG010000093.1, read as the reverse complement.
CTCGAACGTCTGTGGTGGATTCCTCAGGGCCATTCGGCCGCCGACGGGGTCTATGTCCGCTATCCGACCGCGGAGCTCATGGCGGTGATCGCCATCGAAGCGCATCGGGCACGAGTCGCCGTGGTGGGCGAGAACCTCGGGACCGTGACCGACGACATCAACGACACCATGCAGACCTGGGGCATGCTCGGTATGTACGAGCTCCAGTTCGAGGTATGGCGCGCTAGCGACGAAGAACGCGTGGCCGAGCCCAAGCCGCTGACCGTGGCCGGTCTCAATACCCACGACATGCCGACTCTCGCGGGCTGGTGGGAGGGCCACGACATCATCGATTCGGTCGAGTTGGGCTACCTCGACCGAGCCGAGGCCCCCGACCTGATCGCAGAAAGACGAGCCCAGATCGAAGCCTTCGCCGCCGTACTGGCCCGGGATCTCGGGGCCGAGGTCCCCGTTGAGCCACGCGCGGTGCTCAAGGCGGCGCTGCAATGGCTCGGCGGCACCCCGGCGCAGGTCATCCTCCCCACGCTCGAAGACCTGTGGCTCGAAGAGCGGCCGCAGAACGTACCCGGCACGAGTTCGGAGCGACCGAACTGGCGTCGGCGTTTCGCCCGCACGATCGACGATGCCTTCACCGACCCCGAGGTGGTGGCCATACTCACCGCCCTGCAGCGCGCCAGGGCAGCATTGTCTCAGGAGGAACCTTGACCAGTCCCGCGTCGCTGTTGGGCGACCACGACCTGCATCTGTTCAACGAGGGCACCCACCGCTACCTGCATCGGCACCTCGGCGCCCACATCGTCGAGCACCAGGGTCAGACGGGAACCTCCTTCGGGGTGTGGGCGCCCAACGCCCGCTCGGTCGCGGTCATCGGCGACTTCAACCAATGGGACCGCAACGTCGACCCGCTGCGCCAGCGCGGATCCTCAGGTATCTGGGAGGGCTGGATTCCCGGAATCGGCGAGGGCACGTTGTACAAGTTCGCCATCACTGCCCCGTCGGGTCAGGTGTTGGAGAAGGCCGACCCAATGGCCGCCCGCGCCGAGGTGTCGCCCAGTACGGCATCGATGGTGTGGCAGCTCGACTATCAATGGGACGACGGCGACTGGATGGCCACCCGCGGCGAGTACAACTCGCTCGACGCTCCCATCTCGATCTATGAACTGCACCTCGGGTCGTGGGGAAAGGTCGCCCCCAGCTCGGGGCGGTTCCCCACCTATCGCGAGATCGCCGAGCCGTTGGCCGACCATGTCGAGGCCCACGGCTTCACCCATGTCGAGCTGATGCCGGTCATGGAGCACCCCTTCTACGGCTCATGGGGCTATCAGGGCACGGGGTACTTCGCTCCCACCAGCCGATACGGGACCCCCCAGGACTTCATGTACCTGGTCGACCTTCTGCACCAGCGGGGGATCGGGGTGATCCTCGATTGGGTCCCGTCGCACTTCCCGGCCGACGCCCACGGCCTCGGCGACTTCGACGGCACCCACCTCTACGAGCACGCCGACCGCAGACTCGGGCACCACCCCGACTGGGACAGCCTCATCTTCAACTATGGCCGCCATGAGGTGCGTTCGTTTCTGATCTCGTCGGCGATTTCGTGGCTCGACCGCTACCACATCGACGGACTGCGGGTCGATGCCGTGGCCTCAATGCTCTACCTCGACTACTCCCGGAACGAAGGCGAGTGGATCCCCAATGAGTACGGCGGGCGAGAGAACCTCGAAGCCATAGCGCTGCTTCGCGACCTCAACACGGCGGTCTATACCGAGTTCCCCGATGTGGCCACCTACGCGGAGGAGTCCACGGCCTGGCCCATGGTGTCGCGCCCCACCTATGTGGGCGGCCTAGGGTTCGGGTTCAAGTGGGACATGGGGTGGATGCACGACACCCTCCAGCACCTGTCCCACGATCCCGTGCACCGCAGCCACCACTACCACGAGCTGACGTTCCGGGGGGTCTACTACGCCACCGAGAACTACACGCTTCCGCTGTCCCACGACGAGGTCGTTCACGGCAAGGGGTCGCTGTTGGCCAAGATGCCAGGCGACCGGTGGCAGCAGCTGGCCAACCTGCGCCTGCTCTATGCCTACCAGTGGGCCCAGCCCGGCAAGAAGCTGCTGTTCATGGGAGGGGAGCTGGGCCAGGAGAGCGAGTGGAACCACGAAGCAACCCTTGAGTGGCACCTGAAGCACAATTGGGGCCATGCCGGGCTTGGGCGATGCCTCGCCGACCTCAACGCGCTCTATCGCAACCAGCCGGCGATGCACCAACTCGACTGCGAGGGCGACGGGTTCGAGTGGGTCGAGGCGTCCGACACCCTCAACAGCGTGTTGGCGTTCCTGCGCCACGGCGAGGAGGGGACCTCGCCGGTGCTGGCGATCTTCAACCTCACGCCCGTGGTGCACCACGGTTATCGCATGGGCCTTCCCTCCCCCGGACGTTGGGTCGAGCTGCTCAACACCGACGCCGACATCTACGGCGGGAGCGGGGTAGGCAACATGGGCGGAGTCGATTCGATGCCCATTCCCAGCCATGGCCGTTACCAATCGGCGCTGCTCACGTTGCCCCCGCTGGGAGCCCTGTTCCTTCAATTGGAATAGCCGTAGCTATGTCTGGCACCTCGTCGAGCCATGGTGTCCTCGGGTTCCTGGCGGGGTAGAACAGGGGGATGACCTTGGGTGATGCACCTCAATCCGACTCCGGCGATCCGCACGACGGCGAGTACCTGGCGGCCATCGTGTTCGACAAGCCGGGCCGAGCAACCGAAGTACTGGTCAACGTGATGAACCTCGCTCGCGAGGGTGCGGTCGCCCTGTCCGACGCGGTGATCATCAGCAAGGACGCTGAGGGTCGGGGCCAGGTACAGCAGACGGTCGAGATCACCCCGGCGCGGGGCGCTCTGATCGGTGGTTGGCTGGGGCTGTTCGCCGGGTTGTTCCTCGGACCGCTGGCCATCGCCGGTGGGGCTGCGGCTGGCGCCATCTACGGGCGGCTGACCGATCGCGGGCTCGACGATGGGTGGATCAAGGAAATGGCCGAGTGGCTCGAGCCCGGCGGGTCGGCCCTGCTGTTGTTGGGCAGCATCCACGACCAGCCCGCTCTGGTGCGCGAGTTGGGGCGGTACGAGGGGCATCTGGTCACCACCGACCTTCCGGCCCACATCCGCACCCAGGTCGAAGAGGCTCTGCGCGACCAGCTCGACGAGGTGCCCACCCCCGAACCCTGGACCCCACCCGGTTTCTAGCGGGCTCACCCCCAGCCTCCCCACCCTGCTGCAGAATGTGCCCTGACAGGGCACTTTTCGCAGCAGGTACGGGTTCGAGGAGGGTTAACCCTCGAACCCTTCGAGCTGGCGGCGACGCGGCTCGGCGTACAACCTGCACAGCTGGTCCACGTAGGCGACGATGCCGACGATGTCGTAGGTGCCAACGGAGTGGGTGCGGTGTCGGTGCTGCTCGACCGTGGTGAACGTGCGGTGGATCGCACGATCTATGAGCAGGCCGACTTCGTCATCACTTCGCTGTGCGAGCTGCCAGCCATCCTCAAGGTTGCCCACTGACCCCGGCTTCGACATGGGCGGTTAGGTGCTGGGGCGCGAATTGGACGCCCATGCGGGTGTGTGGAGTCGAACGATCAGGGGTAGAGAACGGACCAGTCCGATCCGCTGACCGACCGCCCGGAGGCGTCCCATGGATGTACTCGACCACCTGATCCAAGAACACCGAGAGGCTGAATCTCTCATCGCCCAGCTCGCCGAGACCGAGCCTGGTGCCCGCCGCAACATGCTCATCGACGAGCTGACCGAGGCGTTGCACAAGCACATGGAGGTCGAGGAGCAGTTCGTCTACCCGATCGCCGCCGAAGTGCTCGGCGAGGAAGACGCCGAGGAAGGCAACAACGAGCACGATCTGGCCCGGGAAGGACTCAAGCAGCTCAAGGAGCTAAAGGACGAGCCGGGTTGGGCGGCTGCCCTCGACATGGTGAAGGCCGGGATCGACCATCACGTCGAAGACGAGGAGCAGGAGATGTTCCCCGAGCTCCGAGCCAAGGCTGGTGACCGCCTCAGTGGCCTCGATCCAGAGCAGCTCGAAGCAACCATCGATCTCACCAAGGATCAGCTCTACCGCCAGGCCAAAGAGGCGGGGGTCGAAGGCCGTAGCGATATGAGCCGCGACGAACTGGCCCGGGCTCTCGCAGGCCAAACCGACTGACCAGCGACACCCCACACCAACCGGGCAGTCCGGCCGCACCAAGCGCGTGCCGGGCTGCCCGGTTTGCGTTTTGGTAGTCCGGTAGAGCTAACGGCCGGGGCTCTGGCGCATGACCACCACCGAGCGACCCCCGACGTGAATGGTAGATCCGTGGTTGAAGACCAGGCCGCCGTACTCGTCTTCGTCAGGGGGAAGGTCGTCGGTGGTGTCGAACAACACTTCCCAGGTATCGGGCCACGGGCCGGTGGGCAGGGTGAAGACGACAGAGTCGCGGTGGGCGTTGAACAACACGATGAAGCTGTCGTCGACGATCCGTTCGCCCCGAGGCCCGCGGTCGGTGATCCCCTCGCCGTTCAGGAACACCGTGAGCGACCGGGCGAAGCCGATCTGCCAGTCCTGGTCGGTCATGGCGTCGCCCGCGGGGGTGAACCAGGCCACGTCGGGGGCATCGTTGCCTGGCACCGGCGTACCGGCGAAGTGACCTCCCCGCCGAAACACCGGGTGGCGCGCCCTTAGCTTGATGAGAGCCTGGACGTACCCGAGGAGGTTCTCGTCCTTGGTGCTCCAGTCGACCCATGAGGTCACGTTGTCCTGGCAGTACGGGTTGTTGTTCCCGCCTTGGGTCCGACCGAGTTCGTCGCCGGCCAGCAGCATCGGCACGCCCTGGGAAAGAAACAAGGTGACCAGGAAGTTGCGGCGCTGGCGGGCTCGGGTTTCGTTGATGGCTTCGTGGTCGGTGGGGCCTTCGATGCCGCAGTTCCACGACCGGTTGTCGTCGGTTCCGTCGCGGTTGTCCTCACCGTTGGCGTGGTTGTGCTTCTCGTTGTATGAGACGAGATCGGTGAGGGTGAAACCGTCATGGGCGGTCACGAAGTTGATC
>CAZEFG010000092.1:0-8731 GCA_964511355.1 uncultured Iamiaceae bacterium | reverse complement strand
ACCACCCACTCGCCGTTGGTGATCGCCGAGCAGTTCGGGATGCTCGCGTCGAGGCTCCCGGGCCGCATCGACCTGGGCCTTGGACGAGCGCCCGGCACCGACCAGGAGACCATGAGGGCTCTGCGGCGCGATCACACCTCGGCCGATACCTTCCCCCGCGACGTGCAGGAGTTGCAGGCGTTCCTGGGAGCCGAGTCCCTGATCCCGGGGGTGAAGGCGTTTCCCGGCCAAGGGACCAACGTTCCTCTCTACATCTTGGGGTCGTCGCTCTATGGGGCCCAGTTGGCCGCCGCCTTGGGCCTGCCCTACGGGTTCGCGTCCCACTTTGCGCCCGATGCGCTGCACGCGGCGGTGGCCACCTACCGGCGGGAGTTCAAGCCCTCAGACCAGTTGGCCGAGCCCTACGTGATCGGCGCCGTCAACGCCGTGGCGGCCGACGACTCCGACGATGCCCAGGAGCAGTTCGCCATCACCCGACGGCGCCGGGCCCGGATGGTCCTGGCTGCCGGTCGCGACCTGACCGACGACCAGATCGACGCCTTCCTGGCCACTCCCCAGGGCATGCAGGTCGCCCGGATGATGACCTACACGGCAGTGGGCAACCCGAGCGAGGTTCGCGACTATTTGGTCTGGTTCGCGGGCCACGCCGACGCCGACGAACTGATCGTCGCCCACGCTGCTCCCAGCGCCGAGCAGCGGTTGCGTTCACTGGAGTTGGTGGCTGAAGAAAGCTCGCTCACCGCGGCCAGCTGAGCGCATGACCTTGCCTCGCCCCGCCACGATCGGCGGGGCGAGAACTACCGGATCGGCTCCAGTTCGACCAGGCGATCGCGCCCGCCGAGATTGGCCCGGGCCCACGACGCTACGTCGTCCTCCTGGCTGAACAACACCACCTGATGGTCGGCGCTGACCTCCTTCAGGACGTCGAGCACCGCCTGGGTGCGGACCGGGTCGGACTGCACCGTGACATCGTCGAGCAGCAACGGGCAGCTGTCGGTGGTGAGGATCTCGGCCATGGCGACCCGCAACAGCAGGAAGACCTGCTCGGCGGTGCCCTGCGACAAAAGGGCCGCGTCGCGCCAGCGCCCTTGCGGGTCGCGCACCTGGACGGCGAGGGTTTGAGGGTCGACCGCCACGTCGGTGTAGCGACCGCCGGTGACGGTGACCAAGCGGTGCCTGACCCGCTCGGCCAACACGGGAGCGAGGTCGCGGTGCACTCGATCCTGGGCGGCCGCCATGAACTGGTGGGTGGTCACCAGGGTCTGCTCCAAACGACGGAGCCGAGCCAGCTCGGCTTCGGCCGCGGCCAGCTCCTCGGCGGTTTCAGCGACGGGATCGAGAGTCTCGGCCCGGACCGCCAGCTCGCGGCGGGCTTCGGCCAGGGCCAGGCGGGCCCCGACCGCGGCCTCGTCGAGACGACGAACGACTTCTTCGGGTCGCCCCCCAAGGTTGACCGTGCCCCTTAGATGGTCAGGGTCCAGACCCCGACTCAGCTGGTCGGCCGCTTCGGCGGTACGTCGCGCCTCCGCCTTCCACTCGTCGAGCGAGCGGCCGTCGAGCATGGCCTGGAGACGCTGCCAGCCCTGCACCGCCTGCTCGCGCTCGGCTCGCCGACCGGCCCGCTGCTGTTCCCATTGACCCAGGCGCTCGACCAACTGGTCGAGGTCGGCCTCGGTGCCAGGACCGGCGACCGAATCGAGCACTCGGGTCTGGGCTCCGACGGCCATCAGCGCCGATTCGATGCGGGCGAGCCGCTCGGCGGCGGCGGCCGCTCGTTGCTCGGCTTGCTCGCGCACCCGCAGTTCGGTTTCGAGGTTGGTCCTGGAGCGCGCGAGGTCGGCCAGCGCTCGGTTGTCGCGACAGGCGGCCTCGTACTGATCGACTTGGGCGATCAGGGTGGTGGCGTCGGGTCGAGATCGCGAGTCGATGATCCTTCGAGCGACCATGGCCTCCATGAGCAATCCGGTGGCGCTGGTGACCTGCTCGTCGATGTGACGTTGCGCGACTTCCCATGCCCGCCGCTCGTCGTCGCCGTCGCGGGCACGTTCGACCTGACGGATCAGATTGCGAAGGGCGGACACGTCAGGCCGGAGTCCCCGGCCTTCGAGCTCGGCCACCACCTCGGCGCGTTGACGTATCCCGGCCGCGGTGGCTTCCTCGGCCGCAGCCAGCTTGGCCTCAGCGACCCGGAGAGCCGCTCCGCCGTCGTCGTTTGCTCGACGCTGCCGACGTCGCGAGGCGCCGAGCAGCGCAACCACCAGCAACACCAGCGACACGGCCCCAAGGGCAGCGGCCCCAGCAACCTGGCCGGCCTGAACCATGAAACCGGCCGCCCCGCCCAGCGCGACCGCCACGACGGCCTCGGCGATCAGCAGCGGCGGGAGGCTCGCCGTAGCGGCGCGCTCTTGCGCGGTGGCCGATAGCTGGTCGACCTCGGCCCGCAGGGCGGGGTCGACCTCGGGCACGGGGACGCTCAGCCGTTGGGCGAACGCTTCGAGCTCGTCGACATCGGCGCCTCCGGTGTCGGGCATCTCGATCAGGTCGGGCGCGTGGCGCTGATGGGCGTCGGCCCGCGTGACGGCTTCGGCCAACACTCGGCGCGCCGCGACCACCGAAGGATGCGGGTCGATGTCGCCGCTGGGCATCGCCGGAAGAGACGCCAACTTGGCGCGCAGCTCTTCGGTATCGGGGCCTTCAAGGCGCTCGATCGAGGGGCGTTGACGCCAGCCGTGGATGGCGGTGGCCACCTGCGCGGCGAGGTCGTCGTCGTCCTCAAGACGAGCGGGAGCCTGGGGATGAGCCTGCGCCAGAGCTTCGAGCCGGGCGGCGCGTTCGTTGAGTTGGTCGGCGGCCGACCGGGCCAGCGAGGCCTTGGCGACGGCCAACTGCTGGGCCGCGCCCCGCGCTGCCGCCTCGAGGCGGGCCACATCTTCCTCGCGAGCCAACCAATCGGCGTGGCCTTCGAGCGCCCCCTCGTGGCGTTTACGAGCCAGGTACACCCGTTCGAGAGCCACCCGCAAAGGCTTGGTGGAGTTGGCGCGATCGAGACCCACGTGATCGCGCCGGTACTGGTCGATGGCCACCAGTGCCGCGGCGGCCGTTTCGTCGGTGCCGGCGGTGGCGGCGGCCCGCTGGAGGTGTTCCTGGATGGCCTCCGAGCGATCGACCACCGACAGAATCTCGGCCTGGCGCACACACGCGACGGCCGCGAACGCTCGCCGGTCGAGTCCCAGCCACACCGACCCGTCGGGAGCCCCGTCGTGAATTATCTCGTTGGTGATGTCGCGGCCGAGATCGAGGTCGCGAGCCCCGCTGGTGAGGTGGCCGGCCAGGTCGTGGTGCAGCTCGACGGTGCGTCCATCGGCGAGCACCAGCACTGTGGCGACCTCCCAGGGACCGCCGTCCCAGGGTTCGTGGCGGGCGGCGAACAACTCGTCGTCCTTCAAGCGGCGGCCCTTGCCCCGGCGGATGCCACACAGCCCGGCGTAAGTGGCCGCGTGCCAGCTCGACTTGCCCGCCTCGTTGGCGCCGACCACCACCGTGAAACCGGGTGAGAGGTCGAGCACCTCGCCCTTGAACGGCCCGAACGAACGGGCCACCACCTGACGGATCCACATGTCAGACCACCTCCAGATCGTGGCGCCCGTCGAGTGCTCGCAGCCCGGTGACCAGCACTCGTTGACGAACGTCGTCGTCGAGGTCGGAGTCGAGCACGTCGCTAACGAAACGGCCTCGTACCGTTGAGGTCTGCGCTGCGATGGCCTCGATGTCGTAGCCCACGGTGACCGCACCCAGGCGAGGCACGAAAGCATCGAGGTGCGCCCCGAGGTCGGCCACGGTGGCCAAGGTGAGCTCGCAGGTGGGGGCGACCTCGCCGACCAGGGTTGCCCGCACCGTCCCGCTGAGTGGGCGGAGGGCACCGTTGACGCGGTCGCGGACCTCCTGGCCGCTGGCGCTCCCGCCGAGGTCTACGGCGATGTCGTGCAGTTGGGTGCGGGAAACGCGGTGGCGGGTACGGGTGACCGAGCCGTCGTCGGCCACGTCGATCACGACTGCGCCTCGCTCGCCGGTCTCGCCGAAGCTCAGCGGCTCGGGGTTACCGGCGTAGGTGTGCCATGGTCCGTCGGCGGGCGCGTGGTAGTGGCCCACCAGTGCGTGGGCGAGCCCCGCCGCGGGAATCTGGTCGACATCGAAGGGCGCGTGGGGTGATTTACCTTCTTCTTGGAACGCCAGCCCCGATCGCAGGGAGCCGTGGAACAGCCCCACGTGCGTACCCGAGCCTTCGACCATGAAGTTGTCGAGAAAGCCAGGGGTGCCCGCTGGACGAAGGTGGGCCGCCCCCCACACCGTGAACCCGTCGGCCAGGCGGATCGGGCTGAGGTGGTCGCGGGTGAAGATGGTGACGTTGGCGGACCACTCGGTGCGGGCATAGACGCTGGCCGGACCCAACCAGTCGTGGTTGCCCGGTGCCACCAGGACCGGTGTCGAGCCCATACGGGCGAACGCGGCGCTCAGGACGGCTCCGGTGTCGGGAGCGACCATCTCGTGTTCGTAAAGATCTCCCGCGGCACAGAGGGCATCGGCGCCCACCTCGAGGGCAAGGTCGACGATGGAGTCCAGGGTGTCGCGAATGGCCTGACGACGACGTCGGGCCACCGAGGTCGGTGCCCATTTGAACGGGGTGTCGAGGTGCAGATCTCCGAACAGGACCAGTCTCACGGCGTGCTCCACTGGGTGAATCAGAAGCCGATTTGGCTCTACGCCCAACCTAACCAGGGGGTGTGACAGTCTCGGGGACGGTCGGCCTTGACCCAGAATCCGCCGCCGTTGCTTGGATGGTAAGTCGGCCTACCATTCACCGACGTGGACCCAGACTCGACCGCAGGCGATCTCCGCCCAACGGCGGTAGCGTCCAACGCGGTGACGAGGGCGATCTGGATCTCGGCCGGAATCGGCTGTGTGGGCCTGGGCGGGGTGGGAATCGTGGTACCCGGCCTGCCCACCACCATCTTCTTCATCCTGGCCGCCGGCTGTTTCACCCGGTCGAGTCCGCGCCTGGAGGCCTGGGTGCTCGGCCTCCCCAAGATCGGGCCGGCGGTGGCCGACTATCGGGCCGGACTGGGGATGCCGCGCAAGGCCAAGGTGATGGCGGTCTCGATGATCACGGTGTTCGTGACCCTCAGCGCCTGGATGATCCCGACCCCGTGGGTGAAGGTCGTCGTGGTGGCGGCCGGAGTGATCGGCACCACCGTCGTTCTTCGGGTTCCGACCAGAGACCCGGTCAGATCTCCACGTCGGCCCGGCTGAGTCGAACCCGTCGGCGCGGCCGCTAGCGTCGATGGACCGATGTCCCGCTCGATCCGTCTTCGTCGTTGGCAAAAAGAAGCCCTCGATCTGCTCGAGCGGCACCCTCACCCCGATTTCCTGGCGGTTGCCACGCCCGGAGCGGGAAAGACCACCTTTGCGCTCGCCGCGGTCACCCGGTACCTGGCCGCCAATCCCAAGCATCGGGTGGTGGTCGTCGCCCCAACCAGCCACCTCAAGGTCCAGTGGGCGCGTGCCGCAGCCGCCCTCGGAATCCATCTGGAACCCCAGTGGTCGTCGGCCCAAGGCGGTCTACCCTCCGACATGCACGGCGCCGCCGTCACCTACCAGCAGGTGGCGGCCAACCCCGATGCGCTGCGCCGCGAGTCCGGCCGCTGCATCGTGGTACTCGACGAGCTCCACCACGCGGGCGACGACCGGGCCTGGGGTCTGTCGATCCGTCACGCCTTCGAGGCCGCCCCGCAACGCCTCGCCCTTTCGGGGACCCCGTTTCGCTCCGACACCCACGCCATTCCCTTCGTGCGCTACGTCAACGACGAAGCCGAAGCTGACTTCGACTACGGCTATCAGGCCGCGCTGACCGACCGGCGGGTGGTGCGGCCGGTGTACTTCCCGGCCATCGGTGGACACATGGAATGGACCGCCCCTGACGGCAACCTCAACGCCGCCAGCTTCGATGATCCGCTCGACCGCACCCGCTCGGCCCAGCGTCTCCGCACCGCATTGAGCCTCGAAGGCGAGTGGATGCCCCACGTGTTGCGCCAGGCCAACGACCGGTTGATGGAGCTTCGCATCGACCAACCCGACGCCGCCGGTCTGGTGGTGGCCGCCGACCAGGAGCACGCCAGGGCCATCGCCGAATTGCTGCGCCTGCGTCACCGGGTCACCGCCATGGTGGTCACTTCCGACGACCCCACCGCGTCGACCCGGATCGCCGCCTTCGCCGAGGGCAACCTGCCGTGGCTGGTGGCGGTGCGCATGGTGTCAGAGGGAGTCGACATCCCTCGTCTGCGGCTCGGGGTCTTCGCCACCACGACCGGCACCGAGCTGTTCTTCCGCCAGGTGGTGGGTCGCTTCGTCCGCCACACGGGCGGCCCAGCCCGCCAGGAACGGGCCTGGTTGTTCATACCCGACGACCCCCGCCTCCGGCTCTACGCCTCGAGCATCGCCGAGCAACGCCGGCACAGTCTCCGCAAACGGTGGGAGGAGGGTGAACACCCCGAGTCCGAAGAGCCAGACCCCACCGCCTTCGACGAGCTTCCGGGGGAACAGGAGCAGCTTTCACTGTTCCAGGTCCTGTCGGCCGAGGCCATCGACACGCCCACCACCGCGTCGGTGTTTGACCACGATCCCGATCTCGACCATCCCGATGCCGACGACGACACCACCGTGCCGGTAGATCTACCGCCGCCGCCTCCTCCAGGCGGCCGAGTTGGCCGGTGGGTGGGCACCGATGGGCGTCCGCTCGCCGAGGTGAAGGCCGAACTGCGGGCGGTCAACGCCGAGCTGGCCCGCCAACTGGCCCGCTACACCGGATTGACCCACCAGGAGGTCAACGGCCGGCTCAACCGCGAGGCTTCGATCGCCCGGATCGCCGACGCGACCGTCGAACAGCTCCAGGTCAGGGCCGAGCGGGCCGAGAAATGGTTTGCCAATCTCTGACCCAGCCCTAGGTCAGCGGGGCGCGGTACCACCCGACCATCGGGGGGCGGTAGCCTTGGCTGATCCCTGCTCTAGGAGTCAGCATGAATCTGGGCGCATCCGAACTACTCATCGTCTTGGTAGTCATCCTCGTTCTCTTCGGCGGGGCCAAGCTGCCTCAGCTGGCCCGCAGCCTCGGTGAAGCCAAGCGAGAGCTGGCCAAGGGAATGGACGAACCCGAACCCGAGCGCAACACCAGCGAGACCAAGGGCTGAACCCAGCCACCACCTTGGCCCCCGCTTCCAAGGTTCATCGTCGGTGTCGTGGCGGTCGTTGGCGTTCTCACCGGATGCGGATCACAAGGCGAGCCCGAGTTGGGACCGGTCGAACGGGTCCTCGCCGACAACGAGGTGCCGGCATCGACCGGTGGGCCGACTGGGCGCAGGAGTTCATGAACGAAGGTGGCACCGAGTCGGGTGCCACCTTCGCGTCACGAGCGTTTCCCAACACCACCTTCGACGACGTGATCCTGAACGCCAGCATCGGAGCCTTCGCCGATACCGGCGACCTTCGGGTCCACTACCACCTGAGCTGGGACGTCGACTGAAGCTGACCTCTGGTTCAGTGGGCGGCTGGCCCGTCGACCTCGGGTAGCGGCTGGGTGCTGGCCTCCGACGCCAGCTGAGACGGTGCGGGCTTGCGGGTGGCCGATGCACCATTGCCACCATTGCCGGTCCGGCTGGCCAACTGGGCGAACAGCGACGTGAGGTCGACCCCGGTGAGGTCCGACGCCAGCTGGATGCCCTGAGCGACGTTGTTGGTGACCGACTTGGTGAGCTGGGTGGCGCCGTCGGTGGAGATGACGGTGAGCTTGTCGATGTTCGACATCGGCTCGGAGGCCCTGGCCACGACTTCGGGGAGGGCCTTGGCCAGCAGGTCGACGATGGCGGCATCGCCGTAGCGCTCGAAGGCGTCGGCCTTCTTCTCCATGGCTTCGGCTTCGGCTTGACCGGTAGCCAAGATGGCGGCGGCTTCGGCGTCACCTTCGGCGCGCACCGCCTCGGCGATCGACTCGCGACGGGCCTTCTCGGCTTCACCTTCGGCGCGCCCCTCGATCTCACGGGCCTTGGCTAGCTCTTCACGCCGCTGGCGCTCACCAGCACCGATGAGGCGGTCCTCCTCGGCCTTCGCGGTGGCCGCGGCGATGGTGGCCTCGCGGCGGGCCTCGGCGTCGCGGATCGAAGCGCTCTTGCGACCCTCGGCCTCCTGCTCGACGGCGTACCGCTGGGCGTCGGCCGGGCGTCGCACCTCGGTGTCGAGCTGGCGTTCCTTGAGCATGGCGGTCTCTTCGGCCACTTGCTGTTGGGCGGCGATGACTTCGCGGTCCTGGGCGGCCTTGGACTTCGGGCCGGCGGCTTCGGCCTCGGCCTCGGCAGCGTCGGTTTCAGCACGGATCTGAGCCACCCGGAGGGCGAGCTGGCGCTGGGCTTCAGCAACTTCTTCCTCGGCCCGCAGACGAGCCTGCTCGGACTCGCGCTGGGCGACCGCTTCGGCGATCTTGGCTTCCTTTTCGGCCCTCGCCGCCTCGGGACGGCCGAGGTCGCCGATGTAGGTGCCCTCGGCCTGAATGTCCTGGAGCTGGAAGGTGTCGAGCACCAGACCCTGGTTGGTGAGCGAGACCTCAGCTTCTTCAGCTACCTCTCGGGCGAAGGCGGCCCGGTCCCGGATGATCTCCTCGACCGTCAGTCGACCGACGATTGAACGT
>CAZEFG010000091.1:0-8822 GCA_964511355.1 uncultured Iamiaceae bacterium | reverse complement strand
CGACGACCTGACTTACCGCGACATCGCCACCATGCTCGGCTGTACTGAAGGCGCCGCCCGCCAGCGGGTCCACGAGGGCCTGGCCTCGCTACGACGAGTCTTCCGGGAGGTACCCACATGACCAACACTGCCGACAACCCTGGCGGGTTCACCGCTGTCGAAGCAGAACTCCGGTCCGAGTCACCTCGGCCAGACCCCGCCCGAGTCGCCGCGGTCGTCGCCGCGGCGATGGATCGAGCCGATGCTGAGGGATTGGTAGAGGTGGCTTGGAGCCGATTCGATTCGCCCATCGGTCCGCTCTGGGCCGCCAGCACCGACGAGGGCCTGGTCACGGTGGGGTTCGGCGCTCCCGAGGAGGGGATCGATGCGCTGGCTCGACGGATCTCCCCCCGGGTCGTGGAGTTCCCCCGCAGACTCGATGGAGTGCGTCGCGAGTTCGACGAGTACTTCGACGGTCGCCGCCAGCGGTTCGATCTGCGCCTCGACCGTCGTCTGTCACGCGGGTTCCGGGCCGAGGTGCTGCAGGCTCTCGAACGGATCGCCTTCGGCCAGACCGTCAGCTACATGGGACTGGCCGATTTGGTCGGCAACCCCAAGGCCAGTCGAGCGGTGGGTACCGCCATGGCCACCAACCCCTTGCCGATCGTGGTGCCGTGCCACCGGGTCCTGCGCACCGGCGGGTCGCTGGGCGGATATGCGGGCGGCCTCGACGCCAAACGCTGGCTCCTCGCCCACGAGGGCGTCACGCTTCCCACCCTCTAACCCAGACCGCTTGGGGAGGCTGGCGGTCCTGGGCGGTCGTGAGCTTCCCCATGCCCCCCGGGTCGAGCTGGCTTGGGGAGGCTGGCGGTCCTGGGCGGTCGTGAGCTTCCCCATGGGGGGAGGGATAAGGCGGGGAGGGTTCACGCGGGGAGGATCAGCCGGGGGAGGCGATCAGACGGCGAGGATCAGGAGGTGGGCGGGCCCAGGACGACGGTGCCGTTGTGGCCGCCGAAACCGAACGAGTTCGAGATCGCGACCCCGGGTTCCCAATCGCGAGGCTCGTCGGCCACGATGTTGATGGCCGGGAGTTCGGGGTCGGGTTCGGCATAGCCCCGGGTGGGGGGCACCTGGCGATTCACCATCGACAGAACCACCGCGGCTGCTTCGAGCGCTCCGGCGGCACCGAGGGCGTGGCCGGTGATGCCCTTGGTGCTGGTGATGAGCGGGCCATCGGCGCCGAACAGCTGGGCCATGGCGTGCGCCTCGGCGGCGTCGTTGAGGGGTGTGGAGGTTCCGTGGGCGTTGATGTGGGTGACCTGGTCGGCAGACACCCCGGCATCGGCCAAGGCCAACTCCATACAGGTCACCGCGCCGATGCCGCCCGGCGATGGCGCGGTGATGTGGTGGGCATCGGCGGTGGAGGCCGAACCCATGGCCTCGGCCAGGATCGTGGCCCCTCGGGCCACGGCCATGTCCCATTCTTCGAGCACGAGCACGGCGGCTCCCTCGGCGATGACGAAGCCGTCGCGGCGTTGGTCGAAGGGTCGAGAGTGGCCGCTGCTGCTCAGTGCGGTCATGTTGGCGAAGCCCGCGACCCCGGTTGGGGTCATGGGTGCTTCGGCGCCACCAGCCAGGACGGCGTCGCACCGACCGCTCTGGATTAGACGGATGGCGTTCCCGATGCTGTGGGTACCGGCCGCACAAGCGGTGACGGTGGTCTCGCAGGGGCCCTGCCAGCCGTAGCGCATCGAAACTGATGCGGCACCGGCATTGGGCATCATCATCGGCACCAGGAAGGGAGAGACCCGGTCGCTTCCTTTGTTGTAGTTGACCTGGATCTGCTCCTCGAGGGTGGCGATCCCGCCGATGCCGGTGCCGATGATGACCCCGGACCGGGCGGGCTCGGCGGTGACTTCACCAGCGTCGTCGAGTGCCAGACCTGCCGCCGCCATGGCGAACTGGGCGAACCGGTCGGTACGCCGGGCTTCCTTGCGGTTGGGAATCCATGGGCTGGGATCCCAGTCTGCGATCCGACGCTCGCGCCCTTCAGGGGCGGAGCCGAGGAGCCCAGCCCAAAAGTCGTCGCGGCCGATGCCACACGGGGCGACGACGCCGATTCCGGTGACGGCGACCCGACGGCGTTCCATCAGAGCTTGGCGACGATGAGGTCGTAGGCGGCACCAACGGTTTCGATGCCTTCGAGTTCGTCCTCGTCGACGCTGACGTCGAATTCTTCCTCGAGACGCATGACCAACTCGACCAGGTCGAGGCTGTCGGCGTCGAGGTCGTCGGCGAAGCGGGCCTCACGGGTGACCTGGTCGGCCTCGACCGCCAGGACCTCCACGGCACACTGCTTGAACTTTTCGAAGTTCTCGGCGTCGCTCACTGATACTCCATTCGTACCGCCAGGCAAGGCGGATGTTTCAGGGACAAGGGCAAGTCAAGGACAAGGTGTCGGGGGTCGAATCTAGACGGGGGAGGCGGTGCGGGCGAACAGGGGCCGCAAGCAGGACCAACTCAGCCGCCCATACCCAATCCGCCATCGACGGGGATCACCGCTCCGGTGATGTAGCCAGCCGAGTCGGACGCCAAGAAGGCGATGGTGGCGGCCACCTCGTCGGTTTCGCCGAAGCGCGCCAGGGGGACGGCATCGCTGATGGCTGAGCGCTGCTTGTCGTTGAGGGCATCGATCATGTCGGTGCGAATTGGCCCCGGTGCCACCACGTTCACCGTGATGTTGCGGGAAGCGAACTCGCGAGCGAGGGACCGGGCCAGGCCGATCAAGCCAGCCTTGGACGCGGCGTAGTTTGCCTGTCCGGCTTGGCCGGCGACCCCCACCACCGACGAAAGCAGGATGATTCGACCCCAGCGTGCACGCATCATGGTCTTGACGGCTCGGCGGGCGCAGCGAAACGCGCCGGTGAGGTTGGTGTCGACGACATCGGTGAAGTCGTCGTCGGACATGCGCAGCACCAGGCCGTCGCGGGTGATGCCAGCATTGGCGACCAGGATCTCGACCGGACCCAGTTCGGCCTCGATCTTGTCGAAGGCGGCATCAACCTGGGCGCTGTCGGCCACATCGCAGGGCACGCACAGGAACCGCTCGGCGTTGTCGGGCGGGCTTGACCGGTAGGTGATGGCGACCCGGTAGCCGGCGTCGGCGAAAGCAACCGCGGTGGCCAGGCCGATACCGCGGTTGCCGCCGGTGACCAGCACGACCCGGCCGTCGCCGGTGGAGTCGAACGTCGATTGCGATGCGCCGCTGCTCATGGTTCCCATCTGATCACAGCCGACGCCCAGGTCATGCCAGCGCCGAACCCCACCAGCAGGACCAGATCGCCGGGTTCGATACGTCCTTCGTCGGCCGCGGTCGCCAGAGCGAGGGGGATCGAGGCGGCCGAGGTGTTTCCGGTGCGGTCGAGCACGGTGACGGCCTTTTTTATGGGGATCGACAACTTCTCGCAGGCCGACTGGATGATGCGGATGTTGGCCTGGTGGGGGATCACCACCGCGATGTCGTCGGCGGTGACTCCGGCTCGGGCAAGAGCGTCGGTGCCGGACTGGACCATGACCCGCACGGCTCGCCTGAACACCTCGCGCCCATCCATCTTCAGGTAATCGCCGATGTCGGCGTCGAGGATGTGGCGGAGCGATCCGTCCGATCCGAGGTCCCACCCGAGCAGCTGACCGGGCCCGTCGACCGCTTCGAGGGTGACCGCCCCCGCCCCGTCGGCAAACAGAATGGCAGTACCACGATCGTCCCAGTCGGTGATACGGCTGAGGGTCTCGGCACCGATCACCAGGATGCGCGACATGCCCATTGAGACGAATCCATGGGCGGCGACCAACGCGTAAACGAACCCCGAACACGCGGCGTTGACGTCGAAGGCGGCACAAGCCAGCCCCAGCTCATTCTGGACGGTGGGGGCGCTGGCCGGGACCTGCTGGTCAGGGCTGGTGGTGGCCAAGACGACCATGTCGACGGTCGTAGGGTCCCAACCGGCACGTTCGAGCGCCTGACGTCCGGCTGCGATGGCCAGGCCGGTGGTGGAACCTCCGACCCTCCGTTCGCTGATGCCGGTGCGTTCGAGGATCCAATCGTGGGTGGTGTCGAGGGTGGATTCGAGGTCGTGGTTCGTCACGATCTTCTCAGGCAGGGCCGTACCCCAACTCCTGATGGTTGCGCCTCTCATTCGACCGTCCTCAGCCAGGCGATGGGTTGACTGGTGGCCACGCGTTCGCCTTCGACGGCGAGCCACCCCATGATCGATCCGCCGAAGGCCGAACGGACTTGGTTCTCACCCACGGTGCCGAGGAGATGCCCGGGCTGAATCAAGGTTCCCGCCGTCAGCTCGGCGTCGACGTGGAACACCCCGGCGGCGGGACTGACCACCAAGCGTTCGGTGGCGAACAGCCTCTCGCCGTCGTGGTGGCCGACTCCGTGGACGACTCCGGTCGTGGCTCCGGTGCCGTTGCCTTCAGGGTTGTCAGCCAACGACTGGAGCAGGGTGTCGAGGTCGTCGGGGGTGGCGACCGACAAGGTGCGGCTCCCGCTGACGGTGCGCTTGGCCATGCCGGTGAGCACCGTGCCCGGCCCAACCTCGACGAAGGTGGTGATGCCGGCGTCGTCGAGCCGGTGCAAGATCTGCCGCCAGCACACTGGGCTGGTGAGCTGAGCGGCCAGCAGGTCGGCCCAGTCTTCGGCTCCGTGGGTCTCGGCATCGACATTGGCGTGGACGGGCACGTCGGGGTCGCGCCATTCGACCCCGCCGAGGGCCTTGGCCAGTCGGTCGCGTGCTGGTGCCATGAATGGGGTGTGGAACGCGCCACCTACTGGGAAGCCCATGACCCGCTTGGCGCCCAGCTCCTTGGCGGCGACCCCTGCGGCCTCGATGGCCTCGGGATCTCCGGCGATGACGACCTGGCCCGGAGCGTTGTAGTTGGCAACCCACACGTCGCCCTGGGTCCGTTCGCAGGCCAGGGCAACCTTGTCGTCGTCGAGCCCGAGCACAGCGGCCATGGTGCCGTGGCGCTCTTCAGCGGCCGCGAGCATGGCGGAACCACGCTCGCCCACCAGGCGCACCCCATCCTCGAACGACAGCGAGCCGGAGGCCACCAGCGCGGTGTACTCGCCGAGGCTGTGGCCGGCGACGCGGGCGGGCTCGACGCCGGTTCGTTCGATGGCGTCGAGCACCACCAGGCTGAGCACGAACGTGGAGAGCTGGGCGTTACGGGTCGAGACGAGTTCGTCGGCGTCGGCCCGCAACAGGAGGTGTTCGATGTCGACCTCGGCATGCTCGCTGGCTTCGGTCACCAGCTCCCACGATTCGTGGTCGGCCCACTCCTGGCCCATGGCGGGGCGTTGCGAGCCTTGGCCAGGAAAGGTGAAAGCGATCATCGTTGGACGGTCCTCGTCGAAGCGGCGGTGTTGTCGAAAACGGCAGTGTTGTCGAGAGTGGCAGTGTTGCGGGCGCGGAAGCGGTTCATGGCTTGCACGGCGGTGGCTGGGTCTGACCCGAGACCGGCCAAGAAGGTTTCATCAGGACGCCGGGGAAGTGGATGCGGAGTGTCGTTCGACGGTCCGGAAAGCGGCTTCGCGGGCCAAGGCCACCAACGCAGCCACCAGCCCCAGGATCGCCAGGCGCCGGAGCAGACGGCCAATTGCTTGCGGTGCGGAACTGCTCATTCGAGCAGGCTACGCTGCGGGGCGACGACCACTTGCCCGGGTGGCGGA
The DNA here is from genome assembly GCA_964511355.1 of uncultured Iamiaceae bacterium. Taxonomy (GTDB): domain Bacteria; phylum Actinomycetota; class Acidimicrobiia; order Acidimicrobiales; family SKKL01; genus SKKL01. Next base: position 3,106 of record CAZEFG010000091.1, on the reverse strand, counting down.
ATGGTAGACGCGGGGGATTCAAAATCCCTTGTCCGAAAGGGCGTGTGGGTTCAAGTCCCACCCCGGGCACGCAAAGGCTCCTGGCGGTACCGAGCCAACCCTTACACTGATCGCATGTCGCGTTCGCTCATCGAACGCCGTCTGGTCGACGTGTCCGGGCGGCTCAAGCACCTACGGACAGATCTGGCGGTTCACGATGAGCAGGTCGCGCACTTCGTCACCGAAGCCGACGATGCGCGCCTGCGCTCGTTGGTCTCTGAGACACCGCTCGCCGAGCAGGAGCACCGCGAGGCAGCCCGCCACGCCGAGGCCATGCAACGGGGCCGGGCCGAAGTAGCAGCCGAGATCCAGCGCCTCGAGCAGCTTCAGGACGACCTGCTCGACCGTCTGCAACGCTTGGCTACCCAGAACCCCGCCCCCTGATCCTCGTCACTGGAGCTCATTTCCGTGTCAATCCGAGTAGTCATCGCCGAAGACGAGGCCATCATCCGGCTCGACCTGAAAGAGACCCTCGAGGAAGAGGGTTACGAGATCGTGGGGGAGACCGGCCGTGGCGACGAGGCGGTGCAGATGGTCAAGGACCTCGAGCCCGATCTGGTGATCCTCGACATCAAGATGCCGGGCCTCGATGGTCTGTCGGCGGCCAAGGAGATCACCGGTGAGCGACGGGCGGCAGTGCTCATCCTCACCGCGTTCAGCCAGCGTGACCTGATCGAACAGGCTCGCGACGCTGGGGCCTTGGCCTACCTGGTCAAGCCGTTCCAACGCAGCCAGCTGGTACCGGCCATGGAACTGGCGCTGGGGCGTTTTGCCGAGATGCGTGAGCTGCACCAGACCGCGGCCAGCCTCGAAGACCAGCTCGAGACCCGCAAGGTGGTCGAGCGGGCCAAGGGCAAGCTCATGGACGAGCACTCGATGCCCGAGGGCGATGCCTTCGCTTTCATCCAGCGCACTGCGATGCGTGAACGGCGAACCATGAAAGCCATCGCCCAGCAGGTGCTCGACGGCACGCTCACGCCGCCGTCGTAGGGGCTGCGTAGGCTGGCCCTCGTGGCCACCATCATGTTGCTCGACGGGAACTCACTCACCTACCGAGCCTTCTTCGCCCTGCCAACCGACCTGATGACCGCCTCAGGCCAGGTCACCAACGCGGTGTACGGCTTCACCTCGATGCTGGTGAACCTGGTGCGCGACCACCGCCCCGACGGCATCGTCGTCGCCTTCGACCGGCCCGAGCCGACCTTCCGTCACGTTGCGATGCCGGAATACAAGGCCACCCGTGACCAAGCCCCCGACATTCTGAGACAGCAGATGGGTCTGGTGCGTCAGGTGCTCGAGGTCTTGGCCCTACCCACGGTCGAACAGGCGGGAGTCGAGGCCGACGACATCATCGCCTCGCTGGCCACTCAGGCCCGGGATCGTGGCGACGACGTGCTCATCGTCACCGGCGACCGCGACACCTACCAACTGGTCGAGGATCCCCACATCCGGGTGCTCTACAACCGGCGGGGGGTGTCCGACTATGCCCTCTACGACGAAGCGGGCATCGTCGAGCGGACCGGGGTCCACCCCACCGCCTATGTCACCTACGCCGCTCTGCGGGGCGACCCCTCCGACAACCTCGAGGGCGTGCCGGGGGTGGGAGAGAAGACCGCGGCCAAGCTGGTCAACGCCTACCGCGACCTCGACGGCATCTTCGCCAACGCCGACGCGCAGACCCCCAAACTCCGCCAGAACCTGACCGAACACGAGGCCAGAGCCCGTCGTAACGCCGAGATGATGGTGCTGCGCCGCGACGTCGAGGTCGAGGTCGAGCCGGTGCCTCTCAGCTCCGAACGGATCGACCCCGAGGCACTGCGCTCGTTGTTTGATTTCTTGGAGTTCCACAGCCTCAGCGACCGTCTCTCCGAAGCCATGGGGGCACCGGTCAGCGCCTCGGCCAGTCCGGCGGGCGAGGTCCTCGAAGCCGAAGTGCGGCTGGTCGACAACCCTGCCGATGCTGGCGAGTTGTTGGCCACTCTGGCACTCGCCGAAGCCTCCAACTCCCCGCTGGCGGTCGCGGGCGCCTGGGTCGGCACGCCGGGGCGCTCCGAGCTGGTGGGTGTCGCCCTGGTGACCGACCCGTCGCTGGCCGAGGTGGCCTTCGTCCCGGCCGAGTTGTTCTCCGATGAGCGGGTGCTCAGCTCCCTGCGTGACCTCACCGATGCGGGTAGTCGACCCCTGGCGGCCCACCACGCCAAGCCGCTGCTTCGATCGCTGATGGGATTCGGCGTCGATGTGCGGGCGCTGGGCCTCGACACCATGATCGCCGCCTACCTCCTCGATCCGGCCGAGGGGCGTTACGCCCTCGACGAGCTGCTGGAGCGCCACTGCCGGATGCGGATGCCGGTGGGCACCGAAGTTCCTGAAGGGCAGCTGGCGCTCGGCTCCGATGAACCCGACGATTCCGCCCTGGTCGCGGCTCGCCACGCTCTTGCGGTGGCGTACCTGTGCGAGCCCATCCTGGCTTCACTCGATGCCCAAGGCCTGCGCAAACTCAACGACACCGTCGAAGTGCCTCTCGTACGTGTCCTGGCCGTCATGGAAGCGGTCGGGGTCGCCGTCGACACGGCGGTACTGCGCCAGCTCAACGAGCAGCTCGCGACCGACGCGGCCCGCCTGGCCGCGGCCATCCAGGACGCCGCCGGCACCGAGTTCAACGTCAACTCCACCAAACAGCTCCGAGAGATCCTCTTTGATCGGTTGGGGCTCACCCCGCAGAAGAAGACCAAGACGGGCTTCTCCACCGATGCCGCCAGCCTCGAGAAGCTTCTCGGCCAGCACCCCATCATCGAGCACCTGCTGGCCTACCGAGAGGTAGAGAAGCTGAGGTCGACCTACGGCGAGGGGCTTCTCGCCGAGGTCGGCCCTAACGGGCGCATACACGCCACCTTCAACCAGACGGTGGCTCGCACGGGCCGGCTCAGCAGTGAAGACCCCAACCTGCACAACATCCCGGTCCGGTCCGATCTCGGCCGCGAATTTCGGCGGGCGTTCGTTCCCACCCAGGGCTTCGAGCTGCTGGTGGCCGACTACAACCAGATCGAGCTGCGCTGCATCGCGCACC
>CAZEFG010000090.1:0-8836 GCA_964511355.1 uncultured Iamiaceae bacterium | reverse complement strand
CTGTCGACGAACACGTCGTATTGCATCTGGGCCAGCGTGCGCTCGTAGAAGGCGACCTCTTGGGCCGACATTAGGCCGAGAGACCGGAACGGCTCGGGAAACACCGCCGAATGCATGGCTACGAGCCGAGCGAGAACGATGTCGTCGAATGCCGCGTCGAGAGACGGCGCGAAGACGCTCGCCATTCCCGCCCAGTGGAACTCGGGATGGTCGAGAAAGAGCATCCCGTAGTAGTCGAAGGCCTGCTCGACGATGGGACGATTGGCCGTCACCCCGCGATCAGGGTCCCAACTGGCGAAGTCGATGTCGGCTCGGCGGACCCCTCCCTCCAGCCAGAAACTCTGAAGGTGCCTGCCGTAGGCGTCTTCGGAGCTGTAGCCGTGGTACCGCTCGATCGCATCGAGATGATCGGCGAGCTGGTTGAAGGCCACTCCCACGGTGAAGGCGTCGGCTTCATCAACCGCCGACGCGGTGAACCCAGCCAGGAGTGCGGTGGCTTCTGAAAGGCCAAGCGCCTGGGCGGTGATGCGATCCGCTGCGGGTAGCCGCACCAATGTCGCCGGATCGACCGGCACCGGGGGTTCCTCCACCCACATCGCCACCGGCGGGTCATGCGATTCCAGCCATTGCCTGCGGATCATGTCTGCCCGGACGCCTTCGAGAGTGACCTGACTGCCGATCCTCAGCACATCGGCGTCCCAATCCGCAGAATGGGAGGCGAAATGGCGGAGCGCGTCAGGCCGGGCCGAGAACGCTCCAAGCCGAGGCGGGTCGGCCACTGTCGGGGTACTGGGGCATGGCGCCGAGCCGGCTCCGGGGAAATGCAGACATATAGACGCCGCCGATCTCGACACAATCCCCACCGCAGTCGCCCATTGCCGCCTACTCGCCTCGCCCGACAGAACACCGAGACCTTACTCGGCGCGGTCCGGCCGTGCGAGAGGTAGTCGCGTCAGACTGTGGGGCTGGTCAATCGACGTACTGGCCCACGGCGGGGGCGACGCCGCGCAGGCGGCGGAGGCGACGGTCCTCGAGCAGTTCCGATGTTCGGTCGACCACCAGATCGCCGCCGAAGATCACCCGCTCCTCCTCCAGGAAGAACAGCGCCCGGGGGCCGTCGACGGGCGGTGGCACCATCGCCATCAGACGAAACTCGGTGGCCAGGATGGCCTCGCCCTCGGCCAAGGTCCGTTCTGCTCCGTCGAGGGCGATACCTTCGACGGCCACGATCTCGGCGCCGGTGCGCTTGGCCAGCCCCACCGCACCGCTCTGGTCGCCCGTGCCGGTGGAGACGATCCAACGGATGCGATCGCCCCCGCAGCCAGAGATGGCGTCGAGATGATGGGCCAGGTCGGGGCCGGGATCGATGACGGCGATCTCGTCGACACCGACGAGGTATGTGTTGGGGCCCACCTCGCCATCGAGGTCGACCGCGATGCGGCGAACGAGCGGGCTGAGCGCCCGGGCCACACCAGGAACGATGGGTGGTGGAAGATCGAGTACGTCTTCGGTCGTCACGTCGGGGCTCCTTCGCCACCAAGGGCATGGGGTAGAGCGTGGGGCCGCGCGGGACGGCTGGCGGCCATGAGGTCGTCGACAGAATCGAATGCTTCGACCCACTCAAGGTTCGACGCTGTCGGCATGATGATGTCGAGGTCTCCGGCCTTGGCACGGGAGAGGGCGTCTTGGGGACGGACCCACAGACTGGCCACGGTCTCACGATTGTCGTGGGCACCCACTTGGGCTTCGGGGGCACGGGCGATGAAGAACCGGGTGTCGTACCGCCGGGAGGGCCCGACCGGGGTCACCCAGTGAGAGACGTAGTGGATGGTGTCGCAGGCCAAGGTGAGCTGCTCGTCGGCACAAAGGCCACCGATGGGCAACAGCCCGGAGTCGACGAGGCGCCGATGCTCAGAGAAGCGGCCGCCGATGCCGGGATCGTCGAAGCGGACCACATCTCCGTGCTGGTCGTAGGCCAGCAGAACCCCGGCCTCTTCGAAGGTCTCACGGATGGCGGCAACCCAAAAGGCCAAACCACCGGCGGGCAGGTCTAGCACCTCGGACGCGTCCGGGTCGGTGAGCCCCGCGCAGAAGGGCACCAGGGATTCATCGGAGTCGCCAGGGTCGACCGCTCCACCGGGAAACACCATGGCCCCCGCGACAAAATCACTGGCCGGGTTGCGGCGCAACATGAAGACCTCGGGACCGAGATCGGTGTCTCTCACCAGCATCACCGTGGCGGCCGGCCGCACGATGACGCCCTCTGGATCGAAGGTGATCATGGCGACAGACCCGGTGGCGTGCCCGGATCGCCGGACGGCCCGTTCCGATCTCTGCGCACCTCGACCGAATCGACATCGACTACCTCGGAGCGGCCAAAACGCGCCGCCACGGTCGAGCCGATGAAGCTGCCGCCGGTGACCCTGTCGACGAGTTTGGATCGCAGCAGAGCCCGGCTCGGCGGTGCCAGCAACAGCAGACCCATGGCGCTGGTGACCAGGCCAGGGACAAGAAGAAGGGCTCCAACTATGAGCAGGATGAAGCCGTCGACGATCTCGCGGTGAGGAACCTGGCCCTTGGCGCTGGTGGCGACGAAACGCCGAAACACGCCGAGGCCCGCGAGCTTCACCACCCAGATTCCGAGCAGGAATGCCACGACCAACGCCAAGATGGTGGGCCCGACCCCGATGGCGCGGGCAACCCAGACCGTGACCGACAGTTCGACCAAGGCCACCACGACCAACAGCAGGGGCAGGAAGCGTCGCATAACCCCTTCAAGGCTACCGGCCGCAACCCCCGCTCGGACGGCTCTACCCGGAGGTCGTCTGATCAGCTCAGATCGGAGCTGACCAGCTGACGACGTTCGTTCTCGTTCAGTCCGCCCCAGATGCCGTGTGGCTCACGAATGGCGATCGCGTAGTCGAGACACGGCTGTCGAACCGGGCAGGTCGCACAAATCATCTTCGCCCGTGCCTCCCGCTCGTTCTTTTCGTCCTTCCGCTCGAACTGCGGCGGCGGGAAGAACACCGCCGCTTGTGGCCCCCGACAAGCAGCCTTGACCTGCCAGGCCTCTTCGGTCCTCTGTGCACTCACCTGCGGAACCCCCTTCCGCCTGCGACCCTACAACCGGATCTTGGGGTGAGACAAGGGTCACTTTTGATTGGGGGACGGCATCAAAGGGCTCGAAACCGGCTCAAAGTGCAGGGATCAGCCGCGCTCTCGGTAGTCGCGGGCAGCACCGACCTCGGGTTCAACCTCGACCACCAGCCCATCGAGCGAAACCACCCGCACGGCTTCTCCGTCAGCGATGGGGGTGGCGCGATTGGTGCGCGCCCGCCACGGCGCGTCGCGCACGATCACGATCCCGTCGGGGTCGACCCCTCCCCTGGCCTGGCCGGTCTCGCCGATCATCCACTCGCGTCCGATGGTGGGCGTGGAAAAGCGGGTGCGGACCATCGCCGGCATGCCGACCACATAGGTCAAGGCGATGCCCACGAAGGCGATGGCAAGGGTGATCCATGAGATCGGCATGCCCTCGAAGAAGAACAACGAGCTGGCGACGAACAAGACGCCGCCGATGGTGGTCCAGGCGCGGGGAACCCCCGTCTGGACATCGATCGCGAAGCCGAAGAACGCCACCAGCATCATCACCAACGCCACCGGACGCACCGGCAGCACCCACAGGCCATATGAGGCCAACACCAGAGACCCGGCCCCAACCATTCCGGCGACGCCCACCCCGGCGGTGTAAAGCTCGAACACGATGAGGGCGAGCCCGATCACCAACAACAAGTAGGCCACGGCGGGGCTGGCGACCGTGTGGAACAACTGGGACGGAAGATCGAGCTGACTGAAGCGGACCACCGTGCGGGGTTCGAGGCGGGTGACGCCGTCCTGGACCACCTCGGTGGATTCGAAGCCGTCGAGAGTGAGGGCGAACTGGCCGAGAGTGAGGGCCTCCTCGGGAGCGATACCGAGAGACATCGCCCGCTCGTGGCCCACGGCCTCGTCGACCAGTGCCGCCGACGCCTCGCCGAAGAGGGGACCGAACTCGTCGGCGGGCAGGATCGAAGGGCCGGTCTCGCCAATGCGAGCCCCGATCGACACGCCGATGGGGCTGGTGACCGAAGCCAACTGGGCTGAGGCTTCGAGCGCCTGAGCGCCCGAAGGCCCGACCCAGGTGGCCACCGGAACATCAGAGGTGGAGATGCGCCGCGCCAGCTCGACCAGGACGTCGTCCGAGACCACGGCGCCACTCGAGTCGAGGTGCAGAACCAGATACCGGGCCCCGGTCGCTTCGGCTTCGTTGAGCTCGTTGTTGATGAGATCGACCAGGGTGTCGTCGAGGAGCCCGTTGACCTCGACGACGGTGATGAAGCCCGCGTCACCAGAACCGGTGTCGGCAGGGGTCGGCTCCTGATCCTGAGCAGCGGACGGGGCCGCCATCAGAACCACGGCCAGTGCGACGAGCAGCGCGCTGGTTAGTCTGCGCAAGGAGATCTCCGGACGCGAAAGGGTCGATGTGGATCCTGCCCAGTTCTTCGCAGCATCCCGGCTTGCCATCGTTGCCGGGAAGGGCGGTGTGGGCAAAACGACGGTAGCTGCGGTATTGGCTCGCGCCTCGGCGCGCACGGGCCGGAGGTCCTTGCTGGTCGAGCTCGAGGGCAAAGGGGGCCTGGCGGCTGCGTTCGACCGACCTGCCCTCGGGTATCAGGAGTCGACCCTCTGGGACCACGACGACCCGCCCGGAGCCGCCCCGGTGCGCGGACGCGCCCTCACCCCCGACGATGCCCTGGTCGAGTACCTGACCGACCATGGTCTCGACATGGTGTCTCGCCGCCTGGTCCGCAGCGGCGCCCTCGACATCGTCTCCACTGCTGCGCCCGGCATCAAGGACATCCTGCTGTTGGGCAAGGTCAGACAGATCGAGCGGGCCGACGCCGAGCGGCTGGTGGTGCTCGACACCCCGGCTTCCGGACACGCCATCAGCTTCCTGCGTTCTCCCCGAGCCCTGCTCGACACCGTCACCGTCGGGCCGATCAACGCCCAGGCCCGCGACGCCCTCGACCTGTTGACCGACCCGGCGCGGTGCCGGGTCCTGCTCGTCACCATCCCCGAGGAAACCCCGATCAACGAGCTGATCGAGACCGCCTACCAACTCGAGGACGAACTAGGGATCGCCCTGGGGCCCGTGGTGGTAAACGGCGTTGCGTCGACGACGACGATCCCGGCGATTGGAGCCGGCGAAGCCGCCGCGGCCGCAGGCGCAGTCCTCACCGACGACGAGATTCGCGCCATCGACCAAGCCGGTCGGTTCCTGCGCTCCCGGGCCGATCTCCAGGCTGAACAACTGGCCCGTCTCGACCGCGAGTTGCCGCTCCCCCAGATCCATCTTCCCGCCCTGTCTGGCGGCGAGATCGGGCCAGCCACCATCGACCACCTCGCCACCGCCATGCTCGACTCGATCGCCGGACTCGACCCGGCGGTGGTCATGGCTCGAGGCCGGCCGTGAGCGCCGAAACAGCCCTGGGCCAGGTCCTGACCACCGCCGAGGTGGTGATCTGCGCCGGGTCGGGCGGGGTGGGCAAGACCACCACTTCCGCGGCGATGGGTCTCGCCGCCGCTCGCGCCGGACGTCGAGTGGTGGTCATAACCATCGACCCGGCCCGCCGCCTCGCCGATGCGCTAGGGCTCGGGCCCGAAGGGCTCGGCGACACCCCTCGCCTCATCGACGGTCCGTGGTCGGGCGAGTTGTGGGCCGCCATGCTCGACACCGGCGCCACCTTCGACGCTCTGGTTGCTCGCCACGCTCCGGACGAGCAGGCCGAGCGCATCCTCGCCAATCCCTTCTACCGGAACCTCGCCCATGCACTCTCCGGGACCCGGGAGTACATGGCGGCCGAGAAGCTCTACGAGCTGACCGACGACGATCGCTTCGATCTGGTGGTGGTCGACACCCCCCCGACCCGCAATGCCTTCGCCTTCATCGAGGCCCCCGACACCCTCACCCGCTTCCTCGACCACCGCCTCTACCGACTCATGATGGCACCCACCCGGCGCATGGCCCGCGCCGCGGGAATCGCCACCAATGCGTTCCTCCGCACTGTCTCCAAGGTGGTCGGGTCGGAGGTGGTGAGCGATGCCGTCGCCTTCTTCCAGTCGTTCGAGGGCATGGAGGAGGGGTTCCGGGCACGGGCCCACGACGTCGCCGCGCGCTTCCGCCACGCGAACACGGCCTTTGTCGTCGTGACCTCACCGCGGCGCGACGCGCTCGAAGAAGCGGCCTGGTTCAGCCAGAGACTCGGCGAGGAGGGGATCGCCGTGCGCAGCGTCGTGGTCAACCGGGTGTCGCCCCGTTTCGTCGACGGTCCACTCGACCGCTACCGGGATCTCGCCCTCGACCATCCGGGGACCGACCTGGCGGTGTTGTGCCAGGGCCTGGTCGACCAAGCCGAGCGAGCCGACACCGAGCGGGCCCAACTCGACCGATTGCTGGGCAGCCATCCCGGCTCGGCGACCGCCGTCGGCTCGCGTCGCGCGCCGGACGGGCCCGCAGTTCCCGTGGTGCTGGTACCGATTCAGGACCGCGACGTACGAGACCTCGCTGGCCTCAACCTCATCGCCGAAGCGCTGACATCGCCCCAGCCCTGACGTTTCCCCAGCCCTGACATTGTCCCAGCCGTGAGCCCTCTTGGGGGAGCGAACCAACCGGAAGACGCTGTTTCGTGCCACCAGTACCGGCGAGCACGCTCGGATCAGCCGGTGGCAGCGTCGTCCTCGTCGAGAGCTGTGATCGATTCCTCGATGGTCTCGGTGACCGGGACGATGCGATCGAAGCCGGTGGTGTGAAGCAGACGGGTGAGGGTCGGACGACTACACGCGACCGCGACCTGGCCGCCCGCTTCACGGGCCCGACGGATTCCGCCGATCAGGGCCCCCAACCCGGCGGAGTCCATGAACGGAACCTCCGAGAGGTCAATGACCAGTCGCCCGGATGACGCCAAGTCGCCGAGCGACTCGCGGAACTGGCCCACGGTGTATGCGTCCAGCTCTCCGACCGGCCGACAGACCGTGTACTCCGCCGCTTCCTCGATCTGGATCTCGAGCACGCTCATCTCCCTGGTCGGCGTTCGAGTCGCCCCATCATGCCCGACCCGGCGAGGTTCGCCCACCTCGACATCCTCTCAGCGCCAAGATGGAGGCCGAGCAGGTGGGGCGCTAGCCTCGCATCCGTGCCTCAAGTACTGCTCGCCACCGATGCCGATTGGATTCGTAACGACGTCGTCGCCGCCATCGCCGACGACGAGACCCAGGTCTCGCGGGTGCGCAGGGGCGACGAAGTGATCGAGGCGATCATCCAACTCCAGCCCGAGTTGGTGATCCTCGACATGCAGATCGGCAACATGGGCGGGGTCGCCGCCTGCCACGCCATCCGCCACGAAGAGGGCGCTGGTCGCCTCGATCCGGTGAAGGTGATGATCCTGCTCGACCGGGCCGACGACCGCTGGCTCGCCAACACGGCCCGCAGCGACGCCCAGTTCGAAAAGCCCATCGATCCGTTCCGGTTCAGTCGAGCGGTGCGCGAGGTACTGGCCAGCGACACCGTGGCGAGCAACGAGCCGCTCGAGACCGGGCACGATCCTGCCGACCAATCCACGGCCGACGAATCCCCCGCCGACTCCGGCGATGCCGAAACCTCGGACGATTCAACCGCCTTGGCCTGAGCGGTCGAGGGTCGGGTAGCCTAACGATCCGCCGGGTCTGCTCGGCACCGGGTAGTAGCGCAGCTTGGTAGCGCGCCTCGTTCGGGACGAGGAGGTCGTGGGTTCAAATCCCGCCTACCCGACCATCTCGGCGTTGCGCCGGCGGTTGCGAGCGGTACTGGCCCCCAACGGCCGGAAGTTGGTGCCCTAACGTCGGCGGATGGAGATCGCCGAGTTTCAGGACCTGATGGAGCGCCTGTACGGGCGGGCCGACCGCGAGCGGGGCATCCCGTCGACCGTCGCCTGGCTGGCCGAGGAAGTGGGCGAGCTGGCCCAGGCGGTCCGCAAGGGCACCCCCGAACAGCAGCTCCACGAACTGGGCGACGTGCTGGCCTGGCTGGCGTCGCTCGCCAATCAGCTCGACCTGTCGCTGACCGACGCCGCCCTGCGCTACACCACCGACGCCCCCTGACGGCCGGCCCAGGGGTGCTTCGACCAACCCGCATGGGGAGGCTCACGGCGCCATAGCATCGCCAACTTCCCCAAGCCGGGGAGATCGGGCTGAGCCGGGAAGATCGGGCTGAGCGAGCGGGAGCCGGCGGGGGTTAGCGGGCGGCGAGTAGTTCGGCGATCTGGATGGTGTTGAGCGCCGCGCCCTTGCGGAGGTTGTCGTTCGAGAGGAACAGCGCCAGTCCGTTCTCGAAGACCTCGTCGCGACGGATGCGGCCCACGTAGGTGGGGTCCTGACCGGCGGCCATCAGCGGGGTGGGCAGATCGGCCAACACCACGCCCGCAGCCTGACTGAGGACCTCCCGAGCGGCGTCGGGCGTGACCTCGCGCTCGAAGTCGGCGTTTATCGACAGCGAGTGCCCGGTGTACACGGGCACCCGGACGCAGGTTCCGGTGACCCGCAGCTCGGGGAGGTCGAGGATCTTGCGGCTCTCGTTGCGGAGCTTCTTCTCCTCGTCGGTCTCGTCGAGTCCGTCGTCGACGATGGAACCGGCCAGCGGAATCACGTTGAAGGCGATGCGCTCGGGGAACTTCTCGTACGGCGGGTACTCGAAGGCGGCGCCGTCGAAGGTGAGTTCGGCGCCGCGGTCGACCACCTTGCGGATCTGCTCGTCGAGCTCGGC
>CAZEFG010000089.1:0-8903 GCA_964511355.1 uncultured Iamiaceae bacterium | reverse complement strand
CCGAAAGGGGCTTAACGATCAATGAGGATGGCCGACGAGTAATCTCTGACCGGTCGGGTAGGAACCCCGGGGTGCCCCGCCTCGCCACCTGGCTTAGGAGGTTTCAATGCCCCGTGCAGTCTGGAGCGGTGCCATCAGCTTCGGCTTGGTGAGCATCCCGGTCAAGCTGTTCACCGCCGTGTCATCGAAGACCGTGCGATTCAACCAGATCGACCGGCGTACCGGTTCGCGCGTTCGTCAGCGCATGGTCGCCGAAGCCGACGGCCGGGAGGTCGAGCGGTCCGACATCGCCAAGGGCTACCAGGTGAGCCCCGGCGACTACGTCCTGCTCGACGAGGCTGAACTCGAAGCCCTCGACCCGAAGGCCGAGCACACCATCGATATCGAAGAGTTCGTCGACCTCGACGACATTGACCCGGTCTATTTCGATCGCCCCTACTGGCTTGCCCCCGAGCCCGCCACGCTCAAGCCCTACGCCCTGTTGGCCACCACCATGGCCGATGCCAACAAGGTGGCGATCGCCCGGTTCGTGATGCGTTCCCGTCAGCAGCTCGCCGCCATCCGGTCGGTTGACGGGCGCCTGGTCATGTCGACCATGAACTGGGACGACGAACTTGTGACCCCCGACGTCATCCCCGGCTTTGACGCCTTGGCCGAGGTCGAGGTGTCCGAACGCGAGCAGGGTCTGGCCGAGCAACTGATCGGATCGCTCAGCGCCGAATGGGAGCCCGAGAAGTACGCCGACACCCACCGCGAACAGGTCATCGCCCTGATCGAACGCAAGGCCAACGGCGAAGAGATCGTAAGCACCGCCGAATCGGCCGACACCGGCGGCGAGGTGGTCGACCTCATGGCGGCTCTGGAGGCCAGCGTCAAGGCCCGTCACCAGGCCAAGGGCCGGCACCCGTCGGCGGCCGATGAGGACGAAGCCGAGGAGCCAGCCAGCAAGCCCGCCAAGCCGGCCAGGGCCAAGACCGCCAAGAAGGTCCAGAAGAAGCCGGCGAGCAAGCCCGCGTCGGCCAAGAAGTCCACCACCAAGACCGCCCGTAAGACCCCGGCCCGCAAGTCGGCCTGAGTCTTCGGCTCCGTGTCGACCCGAACCAAGATCACCTTTGAGGGCCGGGAGCTGAGCGTCTCAAACCTCGACAAGGTGATCTATCCGGAGGCGGGGTTCACCAAGGCCCAGGTAATCGACTACTACGCCCGTATTGCCCCGGTCATCGTGCCCCATCTCGACGGGCGCGGGGTGACCCTGCGTCGCTTCCCCGACGGCGTCGACGGCTCGTCGTTCTTCGAGAAGCGCTGCCCTTCCCACCGGCCCGACTGGGTTCCGGTCGTGCCAGGCCCAGGCGAAGGGACCGACGACGGCATCGACTACTGCATGCTGGCCGACGCCCCGAGCCTGGTGTGGTCGGCCAACCTCGCGGCCCTCGAACTGCACGCTCCTTTGCATGTGGCCACCAACCCCGACGAGCCCGATGCCGTGGTGTTCGATCTCGACCCTGGACCCGGCACCGACATCACCGATTGCGCCAGGGTGGCCCTCGACCTGGTCGAACGGCTCGACGACCGAGGCCTGACGGCGGTGGCCAAGACATCGGGGTCCAAGGGCATGCAGGTCTATGTCCCCCTCAACGGCGCACCCAGGGCTGGGCTCAAGCGGGCGCGACCCACCTACGAGCACACCCGCGCCTTCGCTTTGACCGTGGGCACCGAGATCGCTCGCGACCACCCCGACCAGGTGCTCACCAAGATGGCCAAGCAGCTTCGCAAGGGGAAGGTCTTCATCGACTGGAGCCAGAACCACCAGCACAAGACCACCGTCGCGGTCTACTCACTTCGGGCCCGCCCTCTTCCCACCGTGTCGACCCCGGTGACCTGGGAGGAAGTCGAAGCGGCCGCCGAGGGGGCCCCGCTGACCTTCACCGCTCCTGAGGTTCTCGACCGCGTCGACGACCTCGGCGATCTTTTCGCTCCCCTGCTCGATCGGCGCCAATCACTGCCTGACGTCGATCTCGCCATCCTCGACCGGTAGGCGCTCGACCCGGTTTCGGGCAACGCCCTGCGGGTAGACGGAGGTCATCCACACGACCAGGGGAGTCACCGTGTCTGATCCATCCACCCGCCGAGCCGCCGAACAGATGGCGGGCGAGACCACCGACCGTTCGCTACAGGTCCTCGACCCCGAGGGAAGCGACCTCCCGCCATTGCGCGAGTTCAACGTCTTCGCCACCTTCTCCGACACAGACGCGGCCCGCCACGCCATCGTCTCGCTTGAGCGACGGGGCATCGACGGGCGAGAGATCTCGCTCCTTGCACTGCACGACGATCCCGAGGCCGCGGCCCGCGACGCCGATGTCACCGAGGACGGCGACATCGAAGGTACGGGATCTGCGGGCGAGATCGATCTGCGACACAAATCCGACCTTGCGGCAACCGGCACCCACGACTCCGAAGTGCTCGGCGAGCACATGACTCATGTGGTCAAAGGTGCAGGCATCGGCGCTATCGCCGGCGGCCTAGGAACCGCCGCCATCTTGTTGGCGATCCCTGGTGCCGGCATCGTCATGGGCGCCGGACTCCTGGGCGCGGCGGCCGGGGGAGCTTTCGCCGGCACCGGTGTCGGCGCCTTTGCCGGGGCGGTGACCACCACTCCGGCCGCCAAGGGTTGGCAGCATGCTGTCGCCGATCTCGACCACGGCCGCGTGGTCGTAGGGGTCCACTCGACCGATGCCAAGAATCACGACAAGGCGCTCGGTGTGTTGGCCGCCGCTGAACCGATCTCGATCCGAGAACTCGACTCTCACGGCGAGCCCTGCTGAGAGCAGACCCTGTTGAGCGCGAGCCCGACTGAGAGGCCGGCGTTGGGCCGCTCTCAGGGGGCTGTATTCAAGAGTCGCTGAAGCCGCTACTGCCGACGGGGGCTTCGAGCTGGTCGCGCAAACCGGTGAGCGTGCGTCGCAGCAACCGAGAGACATGCATCTGGCTGACCCCCAGCCGTTCGCCGATCTCTGACTGCGACAGGTTCTCCTCGAACCGGAGGCGGATGATCTCGCGTTCGCGCTCGGGCAGCTCGGCGATGAGCTCGACGATCGTGACCCGGTCGGCGGCCCGTTCGAGGCTTGGATCCTCGGCTCCGAGCTGCTCGCCGAGCGGGGTGCCGTCGGCATCGCCGCCCATGGGTACCGACAACGACGCCGCCCGACGGGCGGAGTCGGCTTCCATGGCCATCATCACATCGTCGACGGTGACGTCGAGCCGGTCGGCGATCTCAGAGATCGTCGGGGCCCGGCCCAGCTCGTGGATCAGGTCCTCGGCGATCTTCTTCACGGCCTGATTGAGGTCGTGGGCTCGTCGTGGCACCCGCAAGTCGCCGAGATGGTCGCGGAAGTGGCGCTTGAGCTCGCCGCTGATGGTTGGTTCGGCGAAGGTGGAGAACTTGAAACCGCGCTCGGGATCGAACCGCTCGACGGCCTTGAGCAGCCCGAGCTGAGCTACCTGGAATACGTCGTCCCACGGAAGGCTGCGGTTGGGGAAACGCCGCGCCACCCGTTCGGCCACCGCACGGTGCTCCTCGATCAGGCGGTTGCGAACCTTGCGGTCCTTGGTCCGCTGATACTCGGCAAAGGCCGCGTCGACGTCGAAGACCGGCCCATCTACACCCGTCACGGCTTCTGCTTGTCCAGACGGAAGCGGGGGCTGTCGCCTTCGAGTTCGAGTTCGTAGGAGTCGAGGACCGTGGCGAGGATCTGGCGGGTGATCTCCGAAGGGGTCTCGACGTCCGCGGCGGCGGAGGTCTGACCCACGACGGTTCCCTCGATGGTGATCGCCCCGGGCTGGGCATCGGCGACGAGTTCGATGGCCGCACCGGATCCGGACCGTTCGAGCAACGCGAAGCAAAGTTCGTCGATCCCGATCCGCAGATCTTCGACCTCGTCGTAGTCGAAGCCGGCTTCGTCGCCGAGCACCGCGGCCACCGCCCGGGCGAGACGCACCCGCTCCGATGAAGCGGGGAATCGCAGGATCACGTTCTGGTCGGCCACTTGGTCCTCCCGTTGGTCGGGCTGGGGATCATCCGGGCCGGGCGGTGCCGGTATGTCGGAGATGGAATCAGAGGTTTGGAGTAGATGTGAGCTTGGCTCGGCGGTCAGGAGACGTCGAAGGTCTCGAGCAGGCCGGTGATCTCGAGGACACGCTTGACGCTCGCCCCCGCATTCTGAATCGACATGGTGCCGCCGGCTTCGTCGACCACCTGGCGCACCCGCAGCAGTTCGCTGATCCCCGACGAATCGATGAAGGCCAAGTCGGTGGCATCGATGACCACCTGTGCCTCCTGAGGTAGGTCAGCCAGGATGGCGTCGCCCAACTCGCTCCGATTGTGGGCATCTACCTCGCCGATGACGGCGACCGTCATCTGCGATCCGTTGCTGTCGAGCTTGATCTCCATCGTGCCTCGCTCTGGCCGAGCCGGGTGGCCGGTCCAAGCCAGAACGATACCGGCAGGAGCCGCCAGAGTCGACCACAGGGGTTTGACCACCGCTGACACGGGTAGGAAATCGCCAGCACGATAGACCGCTAGGGCCATCCGGGCTCGCGGTCTTCCACACACGGAGGATCCCATGGGACTCATCTTGGCCATTCTTCTACTCGCCCTTCTTCTCGGCGGCGTAGGACTGTTCGTCGAAGGACTGTTCTGGGTGGCAGTCATCGGACTCGCCCTGTTCATCATCAGCGGGATCATGGGTCTGATGCAGCGCGGAACCCGCGTCTAACCCCAACCGAGTAACCACGGCAGAACCCGGACCACGGTCCGGGTTCTGCCGCGTCTGGTCGAAGTTCACGCCGACGCGGCATTGCCGGCCGTCTAGCGTGATGGACTCGTGATTCGCCCCCGATGGCGAGCACGGGCAGTCTTGGAGATTGCGCCCGGACCCACCGGTGCGACCACGAGCCGACAGGAGCCCCCATCGTGGGTCCCTTCACAGACGATCCAGTCGAGGTGCTGAGAGGAATCTCCGACGCGATCGTCGTGGTCGATGACCGGTTGTTGATCACCGCCGCCAACAAAGCGGCAGCCAACCTGGTCGGGGTCGAAGCGCCCGAGGTCCTCATCGGACAGTCGGGCCTCGAATGGGTCCACGAGCCCGACCGGATCGACGCCGTCGAACGCCTCGCCCTGCTCGCGGCCCGTCGCCAGTCCTCACCGGTCTCGCTGCGCATCGCCCGGGCCGACGGCGCGCTGGTGTGGGTGGAGATCACCGGAGGGCTGATCTCCTCGGGAGATCGAACGCTCGGGATCGCGCTCGGGATCCGCAACGTCAACTGGCGCCACGCCGCCGACCTCGATGCTGCCCGAGTCGTGCGTAGAGCCCATGTGCTGGTCTCGAACACCCTCGACCTGCAGATGGCAACCAACATGAACCTGAACGAGGTGTTGTCCGCTGTTCTCGGCGGGGTCGGCCCGGCCGTGCGGGCCACCACCGTGTTGGTGCATGAGGTGGATGTCGATGGGGCAACCCTGGCGCTGAGGGCCAGGTGGGTGAGCGACAAAGCGCCTCACCGAGATGTCGCCGTGGCCTCTGGCATTGCCCTGCGCCACATTCCCAACTGGGTCAACGCCCTCAACTCGGGTCGGCGAACGATCACCTTGGGCACTCAGGTTCCCGGGCTCGGAACCGAGCTTGCCCGCATCGACCCCTCGCTGACCACCGGTTACACCTTCGGCTTCATCCCGGGCGAACGGCTGCTGGGGGCGCTCACCGTCGGATTCGACGAGGCTCCCGACCTGTCGAGCGACGAGCACGACTTCCTCGAACGCACCGCCGATTCGATCTCGGTGTCGTTGCATCGGCTTCGCAACCAGCAAGCTCTGGTCGAGAGCGAAGCCATGTTCCGAGACCTGTTCGAACGGTCGAGTGCGATCATGTACCTCGTCGATCCCGAATCGCTCGCCCTCGTCGAGGTCAACGCCGCCGCCGCCCGCTTCTACGGTTATCCCAGGTCGGCCATGACCAACATGGAGCTGCACCGGATCACCTTCCGTACCCGCGCCGAACTGGAAGCCGCGATCGCAGAGGTCCGAGCCGAGGGCACGACGGTCATCGAGGAACGCCAGCGACTCGCTGACGGGTCAGAGCGCCTCGTCGAGATCCACTCCACGCCCATGCGGCTGGGGTCGAGGGTGCTCGACCTGGCCATCGTGCAGGACACCACCGAGGCCCGTCAGGCCATGGCCCACCTCGAACGCCTCGCCTCCATCGACGATCTCACCGGGATCAGCAACCGTCGCCGCCTCCTCGAACTGGTTGACGAAGAACTCGACCGAGCTGAGCGCTACGGCCACGGCTTCTGTGTCCTGATGCTCGACCTCGACCACTTCAAAGACGTCAACGACCGATACGGGCACCAGGCCGGCGACGCTCTACTCCAGGCCTTCAGTGCCGAGGTCGCGGGGCTCTTGCGCTCGTCGGATCGGTTCGGTCGAATGGGTGGCGAGGAGTTCGCCATCCTGCTGCCCGAAACCGACCTCGCCGAAGCCGCCGTCATGGCCGAACGAATCCGGGCGGCCACCGGGGAGCTGACCATCCCCACCATCGCCGTGCCGCCCTGCACCGTGAGCATCGGCGGGGCGGCCTGGCAACAGGGCGACACCACCGACACGCTTCTGGCCCGCGCCGACCACCATCTCTATGCCGCCAAGGCGGCGGGCCGCAACCGGTTCGAGGCGTGACCCGCAGAACCCGCGCTACCGGTACTCGGCCCCCGGCGATGTTGGCCGCGGCGCTGCTCACCGGGTTGGTGGCATCGGCCTGTTCCTCCGAATCCCGCTCCGCCGAACCCGGCCCCCTCACCGGGGTCTGTCCCGACCCGATCGTCATCCAGGCCGACTGGTATCCAGAAGCCGAACACGGCGCCCTGTTCCACCTCATCGACCCCCACGGCGTCGACTTCGACGGCGACACCGAGTCGGTGCGCGGCCGCCTCACCAGCGGGGGACTCGACCAAGGCGTCGACCTCGAGATCCGCAGCGGCGGCGAAGCCATCGACCACCGCACCATCTCCTATGAGCTGCATCACGACCCCGAGATCCTGTTGGGGATTGTGGTGACTGATCAGGCGATCGTCGCCCACGACCTTCACCCGACTACCGCCGTAATGTCGCTGCTCGACCGCGACCCGATGATGATCCTGTGGGACCCGGCGACCTTCGACGTCGAAACCGTGGCCGAATTGCCCGGCGATACCCCGGTGAACGTGTTCGGTCCCGCTTTGTACCTCGATCATCTGGTCGAGGCGGGCGTCATCTCGGCCGATCAGATCGACCCTCGCCACACCGGGACCCCCGAACGTTTCGTCGAAGCCGGCGGTTCCTTCGCCCAGCAGGGTCATGCCACCGCCGATCCGTACATCTATCAGGAGCTCACCGACGAGTGGGCTCGCCCCATTCGTTTCCAGCTCGTGCATGACCTGGGCTGGGAGGTCTACGGGGGTTCACTGGTGGCGACCCCAGCGACCCTCAGCTCCCAGGCCGAGTGCCTCGAACTCCTCGTACCGTTGATCCAGCAGGCGGTTGTCGCCTACGCCGACGATCCCGATTCCGCCAACTCCCTTATCGCCAAGGCTGTCGATCGCTTCGACTCGGGCTGGCGCTACGACACCGATCTGGCGCGAATCGCCGGAGAACAACAACGCGAGCTGGCGCTGGTGGGCAACGGCCCCGACGCCACGGTCGGCAACTTCGACATCGACCGGGTGACCGGACTGGTCGACCGGGCGACCGAGGTCGCGACCTTCGAGGTCACCGCCACCGTCGATGATCTCGTGACCAACCGGTTCATCGATCCAGCGATTGGCTTCCCTGAGTAACGGAACGCTGCGCTTGGAGCGGTGCCGCCCCTAGCGGCGGTGCGACTGGAGATGGGCGTGGGCCGCCCTGGCACTGGGGATGAAATCGGGGAGAGCGTGCATCAGGGCCACTCGCTCGTAGTCGCGGGTGGGGGTCACGAGGTGACCGGCAGCCCCGAGCCCAAAGGACCGACGTTCGTCGCTCGGGGCAGCGGTCGGGGCGAGGACCAACACGGGAAGATCGTCGAAGCGAGGGTCGAGGCGTATCAGCTCGAGCAGGCGGTGAGCCTCCGACACCTCGATGGAGGTGACCACGACATCGGGGGCGGCCTTGCGCAAGCGCGGGCTGAAGCTGCGCTCGAGCCGAGCGACGGCGACCTCGGGGTCGTCGACCACCTCGATGCGCACGTCGAGGACGCTCTCGTCGCCGGCCCGGATGAAAGCGGCAGCCGCTTGCGGGTCGGGCTCGACCAACAACATCCGGACGTGGCGGCCATAGTTGAGCCGGGTGATGCGAGTGGTGCCGTCGTCAGCCTCGGTAGGCGACAACGACGAGCCCGACGCCCCCGGTGAGCCCTCGCCGTCGTTGGCGGTGTGGGGATCTGAGTCGTGGTCGTCGCGGGCCGACCGGCCCGAGGACCCGCTGCTGGATACGGTGGGGAAGGCGAAGGTCCCCGGATCGGAGAATGGATCGTGGTCGCCGGAGTCAGGGAAGGTGATCGAGGACGCGCCGAAGAACCAGATCGGATCTTGGTTCTCAGCTCCTCGATCGGTTGTCACGATGGTCCTCCCGAACGCCCCCCGGGCCGGCACGACCCGCGCAATGGGTACCAAGGGGCGAGGGTTCTAAGGCCTGGACCCGCCAGTGTAGGTCATTCGGCCCATTCGCGGCCCAAACCGGTTGGTAGGTCAGCCGCTCACCGGCCCAGCCGCACCCGGTGGGCTCCGAAACCGCAACCGGAACGCGCCTCGCCCCCGACGCGGGGCCGGGGGCGAGAGCGGAGCGGAGAGGGTGGGATTTGAACCCACGGCCAGGGTTACCCCCAGCACCTCCTTAG
>CAZEFG010000088.1:1254-8990 GCA_964511355.1 uncultured Iamiaceae bacterium | reverse complement strand
ATGACCCGCACGCCGGCGATGCCCTCTTGCATGCTCGAAAGCGTGTTGCCGATGCGGTCGCGCACCGACAGGTAGGCGCGGTTCGAGTCGCGTTGGAACTTGATGCTGGCCAGCACCACGAACGGGATGGCGATGGAGCACACCAACAACAGCTGCCACGACACGAACGCCAACATCACCAGCGCCAGGCCCAGCAGCATCACCGCCGACACGAACTGGAGCAGGCCCATCTGCACCAGTTCTTGCATGGCGTCGACGTCGGAGGTCATGCGCGACACGATCACGCCGGCCTTCTCGCGGTCGTAGAACGGCATCGACAAGCGCTGGAGATGGGCGAACACCCGCAGACGGAGCTCCCGTAGGAAGCTCTCGCCCACCTTGGCCAGGGTGAGCACCGCCGCCCGCTGAGCGAGGTAGTGAACGATGGCGACGACGACGTAGAGAGCAATCGCGGTGTTGAGGACCCTCACGTTGCCGGGTGGGGTGATCCCGTCGTCGATCGCCCAGCGCACCAGGTACGGCCCGGCCAGGACGCACAGGGTGAACAAGGCGATGAGACCGACGGCCAGCCACAGCTGGGCGCGGTGGGGACGCATCATCTTTCCGGCGCGCCGCAGCACATTGCGGGCTTGTTCGGCGTCGAGGCGGTCTTCCTCGTCGACTCCCGCCGCCATCACCCTCACAGGTGTGCCTCCTCGGGGAGCTCGCCAGCTAGCTCGATGGCCGCCAGCACCGTGCGGTAGGCCTCGCTTGTGCGCAGCAACTCGTCGTGGGTGCCTTCGGCCGCGATCCGGCCTTGATCCAACAGCACCACGCGGTCGGCCAGGGCGATCGTGGCCGGACGGTGGGCGATGACGATCGTGGTCCGCCCCTGCATGACCTCGCTGAGGGCGTCGCGGATCTCGTGTTCCTTGGTGGGGTCGACCGAGGAGGTGGCGTCGTCGAGGATCAGCACCCGTGGGTCGGCGAGGATCGCCCGGGCGATGGCGATGCGTTGACGTTGACCACCCGACAACGAGAACCCCCGCTCTCCGATCGCGGTGCGATAGCCCTCGGGAAGCTCGACGATGAAGTCGTGCGCGCCCGACAAACGGGCTGCCCGCTCGATCTGGTCCTGGGAGGCCTCGGGGTCGGCGAAGGCGATGTTGGCGCCGATGGTGTCGGAGAACAGGAACGTCTCCTCGAACACGATGCCGACCGACTTCCGCAGTTCGGCGAGCGGTGCCTCACGGACATCGATGCCATCGAGTCGTACGACACCGGTGCTCACGTCGTAGAACCGGGGAATGAGGCGGGCGATCGTGCTCTTGCCCGATCCGGTCGCCCCCACCAAAGCGACGGACTCGCCCGCCGGGATCACCAAGTCGAGGCCGTTCAGCACCTTGGCACCGTCGGCGTAGGCGAACTCGACGCCCTCGAAGCGAACCTCGCCTAGTCCGGTCCCGGTGGGTAGGTGGGTCGGGCGAGCGGGGTCGATGATCTTGGGTGCCGTCGACAGGACCTCCTGCACCCGTTCGCCGGCCGCCGCGGCCCGCTGGGCCTGGGCGATGATCATGCCCAACATCCGCAGCGGTTGGATGAGCAGCACCACGTAGAGGTTGAAGGCCAGCAGGGTGCCGATCTCCATGTGACCATTGAGTACCTGGTGGCCGCCGTAGGCCAGTACGGCTATGAGCCCGATGTTCGGCATGAGCTCGATGGCAGGCAGGAACTTGGCTCGCACCCGCGACGCATCCATCGCCGCGCCGTACACGTCGTCGGCCTCGGTGGCGAGGCGGGCGGACTGGGCCGCTTCGGCTCCGAATCCCTTCACCACCCGGATCCCCTGCACCGATTCGTCGACCACCGAGGCCAGCTGCGCCGACTCCTCCTGGATGCGCATCACGTTCGGGAACAGTTTGGTGGAGAACCGTTTGCCCATGACATTGACCAGCGGGAGCGAGCCGAGGGCGAACACGGTGAGGATGGGATCGATCAGCAAGAGCAGGATCGTCACCGCTCCCACCGTCAAGAAGTTCGAGATGGTCAGCGGGATCATGACCACCACCTGCTGCACCTGCTGAAGGTCAGTGTTGCCGCGGCTCATGAGCTGCCCGGCCTGGGTGTGGTCGTGGTAGGCGAAATGGAGGCGCTGAATGTGGGCGAAGATCTGATCTCGTAGGTCGGCCTCAGTCCGCCGGGCTTCGCGGAAGGCCAGGTAGCGCCGAGCGCCGGCGAACACCGCCGAGCCGGCTCCGGCCACCAGCACCATCAACGCCCAGAACCGGATCTGGTCGAGGTCAGGCGGCTCAGCCTGGACGCCCTTGTCGACACCCTGCTTGACGATCCAGGGAACGGCGACCTTGCCGACCGTCCAAAACATCCCCACCAGCACCCCCAGGGCTATGCCCCGGCGCTGGATCTTGACCCGCTCGATCAGCAGCGCCCAACCGGCGCGGGTCGATGGTTGGTCAGCGGTAGAGATCGGACATTCCCCCTGGTGTTCGCCCCGGCCTCTGGCAGAGATAGTTCCAGAGTCTAACCATTGTGACCGCCGCTCCCCCACCGGGAATTGACGGCGCTTGGTACCTTCATGGAGTGCGCACCGAAACCGGGCCAGGGCTGACCGGAGCCCCACTCGAGCGGACATGGCTCGACGCCCGGTCGTGGGTGGACGTCGCTCGCGGTTGGCTGAGCGAGCCCCACGAAGTCCTCGACGCGGTCCGCGACGGCGTCGCGTGGCAACAGGGCCGTTTGTTCCGTTACGAACGCTGGGTCGATGAACCCCGCCTCGGCGGCTACCTCCCCGACGGCGCCGCGCTGCCGCACCCGGCGCTGGCCAGCACGACCCGCGCTCTGCAACATCACTACCGAGTGCAGTTCGCCCGCCCGTCGGTGGTCCATTACCGCGACGGACGCGACCACATGGCCCTGCACCGCGACCGCGACATGCGCTGGCTCGACGACACGATCATCGTGCTGTTGGTCCTCGGGGCCCGCCGCCCCTTCCATCTGCGGCCCCTCGGGGTCCGCCATTCACATCAGGACGGCGCCGAGGAATCCACCCTCGACTTCTCGCCCGGCCAGGGAGATCTCCTGGTCATGGGTGGGGCGTGCCAGGCCGGCTGGGTCCACGGTGTGCCGATGGCGCCGGGGGTGACCTCCAGCCGGATATCGGTGCAATGGCGGTGGACCTCACGCCAGGGACGCCCGGAGGTTGGCGCCTCATTCCGTGCCCCCCGCCACTACTCCCGCTAACGGCCACGGTCAGCTCAGTCGAGGCGGCGGAGTTCGGTGGCGAAGCGGCGGGCCCGGGCCACGTAGCTTTCGACCCCGAGAGCGATCATTTCCGGCGTGACCGAATCGGGCCGGATCTTGGCGGGAATGCCGAGCGCCATGGCACCGCTGGGTACTTCCATGTCGTTGGGCACCACCGCGTTGGCTCCCACCAGCGCACCGGAGCGCACTATCGCCCGGTGCAGCACGACCGAACCGGAGCCCACCAGTGCACCGTCTTCGATGGTGCACCCTTCGAGATGCGCGATGTGGCCGACAACGCAGTTCGACCCAACCCGGGTGGGATTCTGCATGGTGGTGTGAATGACGGTGCCGTCCTGGATCGAGGTGCGATCGCCCACGTAGATGTGGCCGTCGTCGCCCCTCAGGACGGCGTGGGGCCAGATCGACGATTCTGCACCGATGACGACGTTGCCGATGACCACGGCCTCGGGTGACACATAGGCGGTGGGGTCGATGTCGGGGACCTGATCGCCCAGGGCGTAGATGGCCATCAGGAACTCTCTCCGAGTTGCTGGGCGTCGAAGCTGCCGTAGCCGCCCCGCCAGAACACCAGCGGCAGCGCGTCCCGTTCGACTTCGAAGGCGACGATCCGCCCGATGATGATCCAATGGTCGCCGGCCTCGAAGACCTGTTCGGTGGCGCAGTCGATCCAACCGATGATGTCGGCCAGCAAGGGGGCACCGCTGGGGGCGGGGCGCCACTCGACACCGGCGAACCGGTCGTCGTCGGGTCCCGCGAACCGGGAGCTGAGCTGGGCCTGGTCAGAGGCGAGCAGGTTGACCGCGAAATGGCCCGCTTCGGCCATGCGCGGCCAGGAACTCGACCCCATGTCGGCACAGAAACCCACCAGGGGCGGGTCGAGTGAGACCGAGAAGAACGAGCCGACGGTCATGCCGACCGGTTCGCCCTCGGGGGCGGCGCTCACGACGGTGACGCCGGTGGGGAAATTGCCGAAGGTGCGGCGTAGAACCAGAGGGTCGAAGTCTGAGGAGTCGGCTTTCATCTGGGATCCGAGGCCGATTCCGGCAACGAGAACGGCCCAGTCAGCGCGGAAGATTCCGACAACGAGATCGTCAGGCCCTCGTAGGCCGAGATCACCTCGAGGGTCGACGGGGCGAGGCGGCGGGCCGTGTCCAGAAGACAATCAAGCGTCGCATCGTCGTGGGCGGGATCGTGGTGGAACAACACCAGACAGCGGGCCTCGGCCTCGATGGCCACCCGCACCGCGTATTCGACGGTGCAATGGCCCCAATCGCACTTGGCCACGAACTCATCGGACGTGTACTGCGCGTCGTGGATCAAGACATCGACATTGCGGGCGAGTTCGAGAACCCCGTCGGCCACCGAATGGTCGTTGATCGCTGGCTGCTGATGGTCGCTCACATAAGCCACTGACGACCCGTCGATGTCGACCCGGTAACCGTTGGTGATGCCGACATGGGGAACCTCCACGGCGGTGACGGTGGCCCTGCCGATCTTCTGCACACCAGGAGCAAAGTCGACGAACTCGACCCGACCAGGAAGCTGATCGACGGTGACCGGGAAATACGGGGGGCGCATGAACCCCGCGAACGCCTCACCAAGGCTGATGCCCCCCTCGGGCGGCGGGCCGTAGATCGTGAGCTGAGCTCCCGGCCGCAAGATCGGAACGAAGAAAGGCAGGCCCTGAACGTGGTCCCAGTGCAGGTGGGTGACCAACGCGGTACCGGAGAACGGCGAATCGGTGGGGAGAGCCTCGCCATAGCTACGCAACCCGGTACCGAGATCGAGAAGAATGGGATCGGTCCCAGGCGAATCCAACACGACACAGGCGGTGTTGCCGCCGTAGCGGGCGTTGTTGGGGCTGGGGCACGGCGTCGAGCCACGCACGCCGAAAAAAGACACGTTGAGCACGTCCGTTTCCCCCTTCCTGCCAGCGAAGGCTAACCCAGGCGAACCCCGCCAACCCAGGGCTGTGACTGAAGTCTCAGACGAGTCGGACGCTCAGTCCCAGGCATCGTCGCCGTACGGACGCTGGCGCTTCGGAGCCGCTTCGGCCTTCCAGACCATCACCTTGCGGCGGAAATAGCACACCTCTTCGCCCCGTTGGTTGAAGCCCTTGGTCTCGACGGTGACGATGCCACGGTCGGGCTTGGATGACGATTCGACCTTGTCGAGCACCCGGGTCTCCGCGTAGATGGTGTCGCCGTGGAAAGTCGGCTTCTTGTGGGTCAAGGACTCGATCTCCAGGTTGGCGATCGCGGCACCGCTCACATCGGGAACGCTCATCCCGAGCACCAGGGAGTAGACGAGGTTTCCGACCACCACGTTCTTGCCGTGGACCGTTTCCTGCTCGGCGAACCACTCGTTGGTGTGCAGCGGGTGGTGGTTCATGGTGATCATGCAGAACAGGTGATCATCAGCCTCGGTGATGGTCTTGCCGGGCCAATGCTTGTAGATGTCGCCCACCTCGAAGTCGTCGAGGTAGCGGCCAAAGGGGCGATCGTGGGTGGTCACTCGGGGCCTCCGATGAGGGTCGATGTCCGCCGTCGGCGAAGCGGTGTCGGGCCGATCGTATTGACCGCCGGCGACACGGCCCAAGTTGCCCGGTTCACTCACAACGATCGCCATCGAGCCGATGGAATGACCACGTCTTCAGACATCGCAGGCGGCTCGCCAATGTCGGTTCCAGAACCCAGGTTCTTCACCACCAGCTTCCCAACGGTGGACACCAGCCCCACCGGGCCGAGTTCGTCCACGCCGATCACCACCCAGATCGATGCTTCCCACGAGCCTGACGATGTGGCGTTGGTGGGAGCCACCGACCCGTGGCGGCTCGTGTTCTGGGGACGGTACGTGGGCATACCCCTGCTGGCGCTGCTCATGGTGGCCCGCCTGTTCGAC
The DNA here is from genome assembly GCA_964511355.1 of uncultured Iamiaceae bacterium. Classification (GTDB taxonomy): domain Bacteria; phylum Actinomycetota; class Acidimicrobiia; order Acidimicrobiales; family SKKL01; genus SKKL01. Next base: position 2,828 of record CAZEFG010000088.1, on the reverse strand, counting down.
ATCGACCACGCGTGGCTCGTCGCCGCGGTGTTGATGATGGGCGCGCTCCCCCTCACCGTCGTCAGCGACGTGGGCGAGCAGCGCATGCCCCGCCTTCGTTACTACCTCCTGGAGCTCGACACCGTCGTCGGCGCGATCTGCCTGCTGATCGATCCGCGGGTGCTACCGATCCTGGCCGCGGTGATGATCACCAACATGGCGATGATGGCGGCGGTCGCGGGCGTCAGGGCCGGGCTGCGCAGCACCGTGGTCTCGACCGTGGCCTTCTTCATCGCTCTGATGGCGGTGTCCGATCGGGTCGATCACGGCTACCTGCTGTCGATATATGCGGCTGCCGGCACCGTGTTGGCGGTGGTGGTGGGCAACGTTGCCGACGGGAAGCGGGCGCTGATGGCTCGTCAGGCATTGCTGCTCAACGGCATCGAGGGAATCGTGTGGGAGTCGACGGTCACGCCTCCCACCAAACTCATGATCGCCGGGCACGTCGAGGCCATCCTGGGGGCGCGGGGCGACGAGCTGGGCGAGGTCGACGGCTGGGTGCACTGGATCCACGCCTCCGATGTCGACCACGCCATCCAACAGCTCGACCACCTCATCAAGGGCCGGTCCAAAGGCGGTCAGATCGAGTACCGGGTGATAGCCCGAGGCGGACGGATCGTCCATGTGCGCGACCACATCCAGGTCGAACGCGACCATCACGGCAGGGCCTTGCGGGTGCGGGGGCTGGTGGTCGACATCACCCAGCAGCGCCAGGCGGAACAGGAACTGAGCCACTACCACGACATCGTCGAGAACATCCACACTGCGCTGTTGGTCGTCCGCCAGGCGGATCAAAACGATGACCGCTCGCTGGTCCTGGTCGCCGCCAACCCGTCGGCATCGAAGCTCCTCGGGCGCCAGGCCAAGGATTTCATCGGTAGTCGCATCGTCGACGCTTTCCCAGTCCTGAGAGCCGGTTCGATCCCTGAGCGGCTAATCCAGACCATCAGGGTGGGCGTCGGGTTCGACAGCGAGATGCCACTGGCCGAGGAACCCGACGCGCCGATCTATGCCGTTCACACCTTCCCGCTGCCGGACCGTTCGGTGGCCATGGCTCTCACCGATGTCACCGACCGGGCCCGGGTCGAGGCCCGCATCCGACACCAGGCTCTGCACGACGCTTTGACCGGGCTTCCCAATCGGGTGTTGCTCAACGACCGGCTGCGCAACGGGCTCGACCATGCCCGTCGCGAGGGCGAACGGGTGGCGATCATGATCATGGACCTCAACCACTTCAAGGAGGTCAACGACACTCTGGGTCACCACAGCGGCGACGTTTTGTTGTCAGAGATCGCGTCCCGGCTGCGCGAGAACCTGCGCGAAGCCGACACCATCGCCCGCCTGGGCGGCGATGAGTTCGCCATCGTCCTCACCACCGATGCCACCCAGAGCGGCACCGAACAGGTGGCCGCCAAGATCGCCGACCTGGTCGAACGTCCGGTCGATGTCGACGGGGTGAACATCCAGGTGGGGGCCAGTATCGGCATCGCCATCTTTCCCGATCACGCCGACGACGCCGATGACCTGGCCAAACG
>CAZEFG010000088.1:0-1154 GCA_964511355.1 uncultured Iamiaceae bacterium | reverse complement strand
GGCGAGTTCATGGAGCTGGCTGAGATGTCGGGGGTGATCCAGCCGCTCACCCGATGGGTCCTGCGCCAGAGCATCCGCCAGGTGCATCACCTCGACGATGGCAGCGACACCATGCACGTCGCGGTCAACGTCAGCGCCCGCAACCTCTACGAACCTGACCTCGTCGACTGGATCCGTGACCTCCTCGAATCCGAACGGTTCCCTGGACATCGCCTTACGATCGAGATCACCGAGTCCCTGCTGATGGACGACCCGGTGCTTGCCCTCGATGTGTTGAGCCGGCTCAAGACGTTCGGGATCTCGCTGAGCATCGACGACTTCGGAACTGGGTACTCCTCGCTCAGCTACCTGCGGGATCTCCCGATCGACGAGATCAAGATCGACCAGAGCTTCGTGGCCGCCATGGCGCTCCCTGACGGCGACGAGGCGATCGTGAGGTCGGTGATCGACCTGGGCCACAACCTCGGCTTGGCCGTGGTCGCCGAAGGGGTCGAGGACCTCGAAACGCTGGGTCGCTTGGTCGAGTTGGGGTGCGACCGGGCCCAGGGTTTTCTGCTCAGCCAGCCCCTGCCCGCCCACGAGCTGGCCGACGTGCTCCGCAGCGACCGGTTCCAGAGCTTCACCCAACCGCTGGTCAACTGAACCTTCACGATGTGAGACCGGTCTGGGCTGGTCGGTACTGTTTCGGCCATGACCGCCCCTGATCTCGCCCCCGCCCCTGATCTCGACACGGCCGCTTCCGTCATCGACGCAGCCGACCACGTCGTGCGCTCGGCCGTCACGCAGCTCGCCAAGCACGGCAACGTCGATGAAGACCAGGTCCTGGCCTATGACCTGGCCCACGCGGCCTCGGCGGTGGCAACCGCTCGAGCCATGCTCGACTACGGCGCCAAGGGCGACGTCGAAGCCCGTCTGACCTGCGCATTCGTTGCCGACGCCATCGCCGAGTTGGCGTCAAAGCTGTTCGGCCGCGAGGCCGCCTGGGGTGTCGACGCCTCGGCCCTCGACTCGACCCGGGAGTTCGTCACCGCCTACCGCGACCCGGCCTTCCTCGCCGACCTCGACGGCAATCCGGGGCCCCGACACCTCGACCAGGACTTCGAGATGGTGCAGGACACGTTCCGCCGGTTCGCCGAGAACGAGATCCGCCCGGT
>CAZEFG010000087.1:0-9035 GCA_964511355.1 uncultured Iamiaceae bacterium | reverse complement strand
GAAATGACAGCGACGTAATCGTCGCACCCGTTCTTTAGGGTCGCATCAGGCCTGACCGCTGGAATGGCAGCCGGCCTGATGGCCAATCGACCTGTGGAGGTGCTGGTGGACACGCGGGACTGGAAGGACACCCTCCTGGCATTGATACTCGGTGTGATTCTGGTGCAGCTGGCCGTTCTTGCCTGGGTCTGGTGGCCTCACATCAGCTCGTTCCTGTCCCGACCCGCGCCGGGATCACCCCAGCCGGGGATGGACTGCTACGAGGTCGACTGGGACGAGTGGGGCCGTCCCCTCTGGGACTGCCGGCCCGCTGCGGAACTACCTCCCATCGACGACGACGCCATCCCGCCCGAAATCCCCGGGTACGAGGAGTTCGAGCACTTGGAGCTTCCGCCCCGCGACTACTACACGCCCTAAGGCTCCACCGCTACAGGGAATAGCTGGCGGCTGCAGAACCCAAATAGTTCAGGCGGGCCCGTAGGTCTCGAAGGGTGGTACCGTCCGGCAGCCCCACACCGCCCAGCCGTTGACTGAGGTTTGGCCCGTCACCGATCGAGCAGCGTGTGACGCCGATGGGAACACTTCGCCTTTTGCTCTCAAGATGACCTGTACTTGAAGCTTGGACGTAATACCGCTGACCTCGGGGGTGCTCGTCAAACGCAACCACGTGCTCCCCGGGCCTCAGGAGTTCGAGTCGTTGCACCCAAGCGGACCATGCCTCAGATCGGCCAATCGTCCGTGGCGTAAGGGACCGTTTGGCCTGTGCGGCGCCTCCGAGGTCACTCGGGTATGTTCATGTCGTCGTGGACGTTCACGGAGGCGAGTTCAACCGAGCCGTTTTCGATCACCCAGTAGTGCAGACGCCGCGCCGATGCTGTTCGTTGCTCGATGTAACACCGCCTAGCCTTGGCTCCGTCACTTGCGCGGGTGCGCTGGGGGTCGTTGGCCCCAGCGCCGGTGCGCAGTTCGTGATCCTCACGTCGGGAGAGGAGACCGACGGCCCCGATCACTATGTCGGCCGCAGCCTTGATCGCCTTCGCTCGATAGTTCGGCCCGTGAGCTTCCAAAGTCGAGGTGAACTTTGGTCCGATCTGCATCGGCCTCAGTCGTGCACCCTCGATTTCAGCTCGCGAGCTGATTTCGGCCTGGATCTCCGCCGCAATCCCAGCAAGTTCATCGCCCGTATCAGCATCTGACCCTAGGAGAGCGCGCAGCCTGTCCACCTCAGATCGGAGGTAGTAGATAGACTTTTCAGCTTCCTCAGCACGTTCAGCAGCAGTCTGCGCATCGATCTCGTAACTGGCGGCCAATTCGAGGGCGGCTTCAAGGTCTTCCTTAAGTGCAGCACGGACCTGCTCCTCGACGTCAGCCAGATCCAAGTCCGCCCGGGCCGATGCGTCTTCGGTGGCCGTATCAGGGCGAGATTCCAACTCGTCACGGGCTTGCATCGCAACTCGTTGGGCCTCTTCGAGCTGACGCTGAAGACGTTCGGTCCGCTCCTGCTGATCGCGCCGTTCCATGGCGAGGACGCGGGAGTCAACCAGCGAAGCGGTCCTCCCTGCCTCGAGGATCTCCTGACGGACCTCTTCGACCACCTCTCGGGCAGCGACGGATCCCGTCCACAACTGGTGCCCATAGCGGCTAGAGCGGTCAGTGACTCCCGGCCACCAGAGTCGGGCAGCGCCACCGTAGACGTTGAGTCCCTTCGGGAGCAGATCATCGAGCGCCCAGGACGCCGGTGACTTCACCAGTACGATGTGCGCCAATCCGGCCACTTGTGGTCCCAACACGCCTCCATCGATGACGTCTTCATCGCGCGGCGTGAAGGCGAACACCGGGAGTCGGCGATCGGAATGGCGGACCAAGTTGGCTAGGGCAACACTTTGCTCACTGTCCACCACCCAGACCTCGGTACTGAGCCTGCGACCCGCATCAACGAATCGAAGCTCGTCATCGTTGATCAGCGCGGCGATACAACCTGGAGGCGCTGGACTGGCCTGGTGCCGGGCTAATGCACCGGGTTTACGGCTCAGATCGAGCCGCACAATGACCTCAATCTGATCTTCCTCGCAGATGCTGGTGAGGCTGACCCCCCAGGTGAGGTGGGGATCGTCTTCATCGGGATGCATCCTTCGAAGCCGCCATGCCCATCTCGAGGCATCAGGTGAACCCAGATGAGAGATTTCGATGGTCCCACCGGGACGCCGTCGATCAGGCATCCGCCGCGCGGCAAGGGGATCGCTGACGCGCGCCCAGGCCCCGACCACATGGGCAATACGAGCCATCACCTGATGGGGGGACTCGGACGGTGCGGCGACTAGCCGAGTGCCGTAGACCAGCGCCATTGCGACCTACTCGAACTCGACGCCTTGGGCGCCGAGACTGGTTGAGTTCTCCTTGCCTTCGCGAGTTTGGTGGGCGACCAGATTCCACAAGTAACACCGGCGCTTCTGCCCGATGCGTGGATACGCCCAAACCGTTGCTCGATACGATTTGGGTTCCATGGCAGGTCGTAGTTGACCATCAGGTTGGCAACCTGAAGGTTGACGCCCTCTCCCGCTGCATCGGTTGCCACCAACGCCTGCGCCATGGGGTCGACGCGAAAGCGGTCCTGGATGGCCTTGCGATCGTGGCGCTTAATCCCCCCATGGATCGTGACCACAGCCTCGGGACGGCCCAACTCCTCGGCTATGCGAATGGCCACATACTCCAGTGTGTCCTTGTCATAGAACACGATCAGCTTGCGGGGGCCATCGCTGGCGCGGAACTCGTCCGACCGCAACAGGCTTCGCAGCGCGATCCACTTGGTGTCGACGCCGCTGGACCGGACCTCGTCGGCCAAGCGCAGACCAGACATGATCGTCTTGCCCGCTCCCGGATCGTCGGCCAGGAGGAACCGAAGCGGCTTCTGGGTGAGGAACCGGTTGTAGACGGAGTTGATCTGGTGGGGGTACGGATCGATGTTCGAGGTATCGACCGCGGCGAAGGGATCGGCGAGGTGTGCCCACTTCATACGGCGCGCTTCCGACGAGAGGCGGAACATGGCACCATCCGCGTCGAAGGTCCAGCGCCGGTCGGAGACCTCTGTGATAGCCGCTAGATCATCGAGCGTGAGGATTCGTTGATCGAGTCGACCCTCGCCCGCGCGGTAGATGAGGGTGGCCGACGCATCTCCGTGATGCTCAACAGCGACGACGGTAACGTCGTCGCCCGCAACGACGCCAAAATATCGCGTTCCCGGAGTCAGATCGTCAACCGAGACGCTCACGTCCTCACCAGATTCCCCATGATCTGGCGTGCCCAACGGGGTCCGCCGCAATGGTCACAAATCTCTCGCCCGTCACTTCAACTCCACAGCCATCCCCGTACACCACCAGAGGTCGTCTCGGGCGGCGCGCCAGCCACAGCTCAGGTCGGCACGTACAAAGTAAAGATGAGACCGCAGCATGCAAGAAGGCTCATTCGATCGGGGACCACATGACAGTAGCTAGGGGGTGAGACGGTAGGGCCGGTCGAACCAGCGCTCCCTCATGCGGGCGAACGCCAAATCTGTGGCCACCCCTTAGGGCACTCGATGCCACGTCAATGATCTCAGGTTTAGATGATTGAGACCGACTGCTCCTATGTATACAGGATCAGGACTCGCCTCTTGGTCGCGACATCCCCACGCCGAACGGCGTGCCACCCATGACCGAGCGTTAGCAAGCGTCGTACACAACCAGTAAGACGTTGTCGGAGCAGCCGATGCCCACCACCAAACTTTACTCCTCGGATCTGGGGGTCTTCGCACTTTCCCAAACGGGTGAGACGAGGTTCCGAACTGGCCAAACCGTTCGAAAGGTCAACAGCGAAGGCGAAGCCTCGATCTACACACTTAGCGGCCATGGTTTGAGTCTCGAGCTTGGAATCACTTATTGGGTCGACGGGACCCGCGAGGTGGGATGCCTATCACGCCTTGACTCGCCACAAGCGATGGATCGGCTAGTGCATGGATTCCGTTTCGGGATTGATCGGGCGCCGGCTGGCTGGAAGATTCGGCTTCGGACTCCCAAGATTGGTGGCCGAGAATGGCCTACCGCACACCAGACCAGCTTGTCAGAGGTCAAGAAGATCAGCGGCCTCGATCTAAGACACATGATTGCTGGGCATCAAGCCCTCGCGGGCACCGGCAGTGACATCCTGCCCGACCCAGGACGCTTCAAGAACGACCTGTACGTCGTGTTTGATGATCGCGACGCAACTTGTCCAGTTCCCGTGATTGCCTACAGCATCGTGGTAGCGATTCCCATGTACACATTCTTTGCTTGAACTAAGACTCTCCGTCGCGCAGGCCAGATTTCGCCTCTCGAATGAATCCCATTAGGTGGTCGAATTCATCTACACATGCGTGCCGACCGAATCCTTCTATCTAATAGCCATCGAGAAAGCTGAACAGCCTGCCCCGCTTCGACCTTCCATCCGCACATGGCGACGGGTGGGGCATGATAGGGCCATGGATTCAACGGAATGGTGGAACACCGATGCCGCCCGAGCCCTGGTCCGCGCGTTGCGCACGGCTGGGGCCACCTGCCCGATCTCTGGACAGCGACGATTGTTCCCAGTCCAGCGTCGCGCTGGCGACTTCACCGGCTTTCACAACGTGTGGCCGACGTGGGAACGCTCAGAACAAACCTGGACCGAACGCCATGCACGTGCTGCAGCAGCTGCACTGTGTATTGAGTGGCGCATGCTAAAGCGGGAAGTCCAGCACGTCGCCGAAGGCGCGAATCCGACGTCACGAGCAGAATCGATCGCCCGTCGTACATCGCTTGCCTTCACCCGCCGTACAGGAATGCAACCGATAACAGAAGTCTATTGAATCTGATGGCTCGGGCGTCAGCCCGCTGAGCGACCGCCGTCGATGAGCCAGACCTGACCGGTCACATGGCTGGCCTCGTCGCTGAGCAAGAAGGCGGCGACATTGCGGACTCGGTCGACTAACCGATCCGGACCTGCGGGATCTGAGCCGCCAGCTCGTCAACCATCTCCGTATCGAGCCTCTCGATCCATGGAGTACGGATGATGCCGGGCCCGATTGCGTTGACCCGGATGCCCTTGGTGGCGTACTCGAGCGCGGCGGTCTTGGTCATCATGACCACACCACCTACGGACGCGATGTAGGCCGCGCCCGTCGGCGTCGCGTAGGCACCACCGATCGAGGCGGTGTTCACGATCGCACCGCCGTGCTCCAGCATGAGACGCAGACCGACCTGCTGCACCATGAACGAGCCGCGGAGGTTGACCGCCATGACCTTGTCCCACTCGTCCATGGGGTACTCGTGGGAAAAGAGCGCCGGTCCGTTGATTCCGGCGCTATTGGCCATAGATCGATGTGGCCGTAGGTCTCGCGCAGCCATGCTCGAACGCCGAGACGCTCTCCTGGTCAGAGACGTCGAGCTCGCGGGCCGCGGCGCTCTCGCCTAGCGAGGAGGCGACTTCGTCTCTCCTGTCACTGAGGTCGGCCACCACCACCTTTGCCCCCTCAGCGGTGAGCTTGCGGGCGATCGACTCCCCCCGGCCCGATGAGCCACCTGTAACGACACCAACCTTGCCCTCGAGACGTCCGGCCATGTTCGCATCCCCTTCCAAGTGGGAACGTGCTCTCTGACCGCGGACCCGCGGCGCGTAACCGACGGAACTCCTCCGGCTGGAGGTGGCAGCAGCGCCGGCGAACCGCCCGCGGCGTCAGCTCAGGCCGAGGTTGATGGCGATCTCGCGGGTCGCGGTGGAGCGGTTGAGCGTGTAGAAGTGCAGGCCCGGAACGCCCTCGTCGAGCAGGCGCTGGCACATCTCGGTGGCCACCTCGACCCCCAAGGCCCGCACGTTGGCGGGGTCGTCGGCCACGGCCTCGAACCGTGCGGCGAGGTCGCCGGGGAACGCCGCTCCTGACAGCTCGGCGAACCGTTGCACCTGGCGGGCGTTGGTGACCGGCATGATCCCGGGGATCACCGGCGTGTCGCAACCGAGCGCTGCCAGCTCGTCGACCATCCGCAGATAGTGCTCGGCTTGGAAGAAGAACTGGGTCACCCCGAAGTCGGCGGCCGCGAGCTTGGCGGCCAGGTGACGGCGGTCGGACTCGATGTTCGGCGAACGGGGATGGCCCTCGGGGTGAGCAGCGACCCCGATCGAGAACCCATCGACCTCGCGCACCAGCTCGACCAGTTCGAGGGCGAACTCGAAATCACCCGCCGCTGGGCTGCCGTCGGCGGGTGGGTCGCCCGCCAAAGCCAGAATGTTGGCCACTCCCCCGTCTCGGTACTCGTCGAGCAGGGCGACGACCTCGTCGCGGGTGTGGCCGACACAGGTGAGGTGGGCCATGGCCGTGAGTGGGGTGTCGCGCTCGATGCCGATGACGATGTCGCGGGTGCGGTTGCGGGTGGAGCCCCCCGCCCCGTAGGTGACCGAAACGAAAGATGGCCGCAGCGGTTCGAGCTCGCTGATTGCCTTTTCGAGCTGGCGCTCGGCTTCGTCGGTCTTGGGGGGGAAGAACTCGAACGAAACCGTGGGTCCCGCCGAAAGGATGTCGGAGATGTGCGCCATGGGTCGACCAGGCTAGGCCACGTCGAGCCCGGCAGACCGCTCGGCAGCTTCGACACAGTTGCGCAACAAGATGGCGCGGGTCATGGGCCCCACCCCACCCATGCGGGGCGACAACCAGCCCGCCACCTCGGCCACCTCGTCGGCCACGTCGGATACCACCCGGCGCCCCAGGAAACTGACTCCTGCCGCCACCACGGCGGCCCCCGGGCGCACCATGTCGGCGGTGATCAGACCGGGTGAACCGGCGGCGGCCACCAGCACATCGGCCTGGCGGGTGAAGTGCCCGAGGTCGGTGACTCCGGTGTGGACCACCGTGACCGCGGCGTTCAGGCCCGGCTCCTTGAGAGTGAGCAGGTTGGCGATGGGACGGCCGATGGTGAGTCCGCGACCCACGACCACCACGTGCTGGCCGGGAAGGTCAACGCCGTAGGCAGCGAGCAGCTCGACGATGCCGACCGGCGTGCAGGGGCGGGGCCCAGCCGTACCCATGACCAGGCGACCGAGGTTGACCGGATGCAGGCCGTCGGCGTCCTTGTTGGGATCCATCCGCAGGACCGCAGCCTCGTAGTCGAGCCCGGCCGGATACGGGTACTGCTGGATGTAGGCGTGCACGCCGGGATCGGCGTTGTAATCGTCGACCACCGCCTCGACGTCGGCCTGGGTGGCGGCGGCGGACAGGTGCCGTTGGTGCGAGGCAATGCCGACGGCCTGGCAATCGTCGTGCTTCATCTGCACATACCGGGCGCTCGGCCCGTCGTCGCCCACCAGGATGGTGCCCAACCCAGGCGTGATCCCCCGCTCGGCCAGCGCGGCCACCCGTTCGGTGAGGTCTTCGAGGATGCGGGCGGCGACGGAGTTGCCGTCGAGGATCTGTGCGGTCACCGCTCCAGTATCGCGGGCCGCGACCTACGCCGGGTCAACGGCCGGTCAACCTCGAGCCAACGAGGAAGACTTGACCACAAGGGTGCGAGCGCCCTTGTCATGCAGAGTCTGGCGTTGCGGAGTCGCGAAGGCCATGACGATCGTTGCGATGGCAAGGATCGTTCCGACCACGGGCACCACCGTCTGGCTGTAGAGCATCGTGATCAGCCAGCGGATGGTGGCCGGGCCATAGCCGGGGATTTCGGCGCCGTCTTCTCGGACCACCGTCAACCCACAGATCGCCTTGCCGATGGTCCGGCCCCGCATGCCGATAAGGATGATCTCGTAGGCGGCGGTGGCGACGAGCATCAGTACGGTCACCTCGATCGGGATCGTGGCTTCGACGATTCCCTCCTCGAAGTCGAAGACCCAGTCCTCGGTGTAGGACCAGATGGCGTCGGTGATGAGGAAGAGCGGGAGGCCGATGATGAGGCCATCGAGGATCCGCGCCAACAACCGCAGACCACGGCTGCCGAGAACAAACCCCTGATCGCCATTTCCGGGCATCCCGTACACCGGCGGGGCCGAAGGCATACCCGGCGCGCTGGGGGCGGTCCCCATGGGGTCGGTCTCGGTCACCCCGCCGACGTTGCTCACATGGCTCGTCCATGCTGAACCGTCGTGGTACCGCTGGGCGTATCGCCTCAAAGGATCAGGGTGCCAGCCTTCGCTCATCAACTCTCCCGCAGGTCGTAGGCGGCCGACCCTAGCGGAGGCTCCGGTCGTCGGCTGGGAGGTCTCGGCGTCCGAGCAGCCGCTCGTGGTCATTTCCACCATTCAAGCAAGACTTCCACCCGATATGGTTGACTCATGGCTCTCAACATAAAGGACGCCGAGACCGACCGCCTCGCTCGGCAGCTGGCGGCGGCCACCGGGGAATCGATCACCGAGGCCACTCGGCGCGCCATTGAGGAGCGCCTGACGCGGGTCAAGGTGGCGCAGGACTCTCCCGCCATCAAGGAAGGACTGCTAGAGCTGATGGCCAGGGGTCGTCAGGCGAAAAGGCTCGACGACCGCACTGACGACGAGATCCTCGGCTACGACCACCACGGTCTGCCGACGTGAGCGTGGTGCTGGACACCTCGGCCATCACCGCGGTGGTCCTCGGGGAACCCGACGCCGAGAGGTTCGTGGCCGCTTTGGTGGCCAACGTGGGCGACGTGGTGCTGGGAGCCCCCACCTACGTCGAGGCGGCAATCGTGCTCCAAGCCCGACTGGGCGACGAGGGTCGACGAGCTCTGGACGAGATGATTCGGTTGAGTCACGCCGAGGTGGTGCCATTCGACACCGTTCAAGCGCAGCTCGCGGCCGTGGCTTGGAATCGCTTCGGCAAGGGGCGCCACCCCGCGGCACTCAACCTCGGTGACTGTTTCGCCTACGCCTTGGCCCGTTCCCTCTCGGCAGCTCTGCTGTTCAAGGGCGACGACTTCGCCCAGACCGACGTGTCGGCGGCCTGAACGGTCGACCCAGCGCCGCGCTTTCTAGTGCAGGAAGTGACGCTCGCCCGTGAAGACCATGGCCAACCCCAGTTCGTC
>CAZEFG010000086.1:6509-9091 GCA_964511355.1 uncultured Iamiaceae bacterium | reverse complement strand
TCTGTGCGGCTGGCTGTTCGGCGAGTACGGCGTCGATGCCGGGGCTCGCATCTGGTTCAACAGCTTCGGGAACGCTCGCTTTCCCGAAGGCACCCCGGTCCTTCTGCCGGCCATCACCACCCACCGCGACGTCGGCAGCACCGCCTGCCCCGGCGACAACGTCATCCCCCTCCTGTCGAGCCTGCGCGGCGAGGTGCAACGCGATGTCGCCTTCTCGGCTCCCTCCAAGTCGCGTTGGTCACCTCAGGAGTCGGGTCCCGCCATGGCGGTCCTCGATGCCTTCGGAGGTGTCCATCCCGCCGGTATCACCCCCGCCCTGAGCGCCAACGGCACCTACTGGCCCAACTGGAAGATCGCCAGGGGGGTCATCATCCACGACCGTCACTCGGGACACGTGGTCGATGCCTACGGCGGTCTTCATCCCTTTGGCGCTGCCCCTCCCGTGCGAAGCAGTGCTTATCGCGCCAACCAGGACGCCATGCGTGGCATCACGGCCGGCCCGACACCCGGATCGGGATACGTGCTCGAGCGAACCGGCGAACTTCATCCCTTCGGCGGCGCGCCTGCGGTCGCTACCAGTGGCCGGTGGCCGGCGGCCTGGAACACCGCCATCGCCGCGGTCTCCAACCCCCGGGGCACCGGCGGCTATGTGCTCGATGCCTTCGGAGCCCTCCATAACTGGGGCGACGCCCCCAAGGCCACCGGCATAACCGGGTACTGGCACGGCTGGCGCATCGCCCGCGATGTGGCTCTGTGCCCGAACGGCACGTCGGGCTGGGTCCTTGATGCCTACGGCGGGCTGCACCCCTTCGGAGGTGCTCCGCGGGTCGAGACGCCCTGGTACACCGCTGGTCAAGCTCGTTTCCGCTCCGTCGTCGCCGCTGCCAGTGGCACCGGCGGTTGGGTCCTCGACCACGACGGATACATACACGCCTTCGGCGGCACCGCCGCCTCAGTAACCCACCACACCACCTTCGCCGGGCTGGGGCTTGCGATCGCCCTCGCGGCCAGCCCCGCCGATCGAGGAGCAGTCGCATGAATTCAACCAGTCAGCACCGTCGGGGCCTTTCGGCGCTCGCCGCCATAGCCCTGGTGGCCACCGTGGTCATCGGGATCGCTCCGTCGGCCAGTGCCCAGACGCCACCGGCTGAGGTGGTTGCCCTCTCGAGCGACACCACCCAGATCGAGCTGAAGGGTCGGGGCTGGGGTCACGGCATCGGAATGGGCCAGTGGGGGGCGTTGGGGTACGCCACCGAGCACAACTGGACCTACACCCAGATCCTCGACCACTACTACGGCAACACCACCATGGGCAGCCGTCCCAACGACCCGATCTCGGTTCGTCTCATGGCTCACGACAACCAGGCCACGCACCTGTTCCTCAGTGAAGGCACCATGGTCATCACCGATCTGGCGGGCAGGCCCATCGACGCCGGCCCTGGTGGCGCCATCCGGTTCCAGCGGGTCGCGCCTGACACCTTCGAGGTTGCCGACGCGCCGTCGTGCACCGGGCCGTGGGCGGTTCGGTCTGAGCGGGTCTACACCTCGACCATCAAGGTCAACCCGTCGATCGCCAACGGAACGCCGAACCAGTCGATCGGAGTCTGCCTCGGCGGTGGCGACAACATCCGCTACTACCGGGGCGAGGTTCGCGCCGTGGCCGACCCTCAAGGGATCCAGCGCACGGTGAACGTGTTGCCGCTCGAGACCTACCTGCGCGGCGTGGTCCCGCGTGAATCGCCTGCTTCGTGGGGCAACTCGGGGGGCGGCAAGGGGCTCCACGCCTTGCGTGCCCAAGCCGTAGCCGCTCGTACCTACGCCGCCACCCAGAGCCGTTATCCCTACGCTCGCACCTGCGATACCGCTTCGTGCCAGGTCTACGGCGGTTACGCCCTGCGCCAGAACGGCTCCACCTCGGTGCTCGAACATTCCAACACCGATGTCGCGGTGGCCGACACGGCCGGACAGATCCGAGTTCGCAACGGATCCCCGGTCAGCACCATGTACTCCTCGTCAACCGGTGGCTACACGGCGTTCAGCTCCGACGTCGGTTTCCCGGCGGTCCCTGACCTGGGTGACTCGGTGAGCCCGCGCCACACCTGGACCCGCACCGTGCCCCGCTCCACCATCGAGAGCCGCTACAACCGGGGGACCCTGCAACGCATCGAGGTGCTGGCCCGCAACGGCCTCGGCCCCGACGGTGGTCGCATCACCCGGATGCGCCTGGTGTTCAGCGGCGGCACGGTCGAGACCACCGGCAGCGCCTTCCGCTCGGCGTTCTACAACGACGTCTGGTCCGACTGGTTCACGCCGGGCGTGTTCAGCGGCGGCGGCAACCCGGTCAACCCTGGCACCGGGCTCGACGTGCCGTGTCCCGCGGCTGGCTACGGCGGCCTGCAGCGCCTGTACACCGCCTTCTTCCTCCGGGCCCCCGACACCGAGGGCTGGGCTCACTGGGTGTCGTCGTACGACAACGGCCAGTCGATGGCGAGCATCGCCGGGTACTTCGCCGGGTCGCGCGAGTTCGTGGCCAAGTACGGCCCGCTCAACAACGCCGACTTCGTCGAGTTGCTCTACAACGG
>CAZEFG010000086.1:0-6409 GCA_964511355.1 uncultured Iamiaceae bacterium | reverse complement strand
GCCGCCGCCACCGCGGCGGTGTCGCCCTCGGTGGGCAACAGGTCGAGCCGGTAGTCGTCGGCAGGCGCGCCGTAGAGCAGCTCGACATCGCGGAACCCCGCCCGCTCGCACAGGAAGCTCAGCAGCGACGGGTGCAGGGGCCAAACATGGGTGGGATCCATGATGTAGGAGTTGCCGAGGACCAACAGCGTGGCCGGATTGGGGGTCTCGGCGATGAGGATGCCGCCCGGTCGTAGGCGGGTGGCCGCCAGCTCCAGGAACTCGACCAGCGTTTCGAGCGGCAGGTGCTCGACCACGTGGATGGCGGTGATCGCACCGAAGCTGGCTTCGGGCTGCTCGCGGAGGAACGCGATGGCGTCGCCGTGGTGGGCCTCGACCCCGGAGGCGACGGCCTCGGCCACCATTCCGCCGTCGAGATCGACACCCACGCCACTCACGCCATGGTCAGACAGCATCCGAAGCAGTTCGCCTCTTCCACAGCCGACGTCGAGAACCGGCTGGTGATCGCGGAGCCGGTCGAGGTAGCGCTCGCTGGTGGTAGCCAGCACCGAGTCGGTGTCGCCCCGGAACCGTTGCTCGAACCCCACGTAATCGAACCCCGACCCTCCGCCGAGCGGGGTCGCCGGGGCTCCCGGTGCACCGGCGTCGTGGGGGCCAGAGGCGGGAGCTGGAGGAGACGACGCCATCTGACGTACTCGCCGGTCGAGGGCATTGAGACGCTCGCGCAGCTCGGCCATGCGGGGGGCCACCGCGTCGAGCCCCGCGCCGGGAGCGATGGCGTCGCCCAGCGCGCCCATCGACCCTTCGATGCTGCGCAACTCGGCCTTCATCAGTTCGAGGTTGGTGCCCAGAGCGTCGACCCGCCCGCCGAGGTTGCGGGGATCCTCGACGCCCACCCAGACCGCCAGGGCGCGGACCTCGGCTCGCAACAGCTCGAAACGAGCATCGAGGTCGCGGATGCCGCTGCCCAGATCGGCCGACAATCGCCCAACCGTACGGGGGTCGTAGCCGCGGACCGAGTCGCCCGCCCGGCGGAAGCGGTTGAGGACCCGTCGCGCCAGGTTGCGGCCTCGACGGGCCTGGGTGCGCCAGGTGTCGACGCCAAGCGCCGTAGGGCCTGGGATCCTCGCCGGCGGATCGTGGTCGGCGGGTCCTTCACCGTCGAGGGCTCGGCGCAGATCAGCGATGCGGTCGGGATCGAGGTCGGGGTCGGTCATCGCAGGCTCCCAGCGGTACGCGGAGCGACGCCCAACGGCGCCAGGCGATCGGCCAGTTGCAGCTCGATGGGGTGCCCGGCTGGGGTGCCCATCTGGGCCAGGCGGTCACCGAGCCGGATACCGGCGGCAGCTGGTGTAGCGGACGGAGCGACGAGACCGAGCGCCGCACACAGCCCTTCGGCGGTGCGGTCGGCGTCGTGGTGCTGCTCGACCAATCGACGACCGGCACGACCAAGAACTGCGGCGCGGGTCGGGTCGGTCAGGGACTCGGCGGCCAGATCGGCGGCGATGCGCGCCCCGGAGGCGCCCTCGGCCACCACCACGTGGGTGCCGTCGACGGCACCGAGCATCGCGGCGGTGGCTGGGTCGGTAACCACCGGTGTTGCGAGGGCCATGGCTTCGATGGCCGACGGGCCGACCACATTCGCCACCGCTGCCAGACGCAGCGCCGTGGCCAGGTTGGGACCGTTGAGCGGTGCAGCGCCGGGACGGCCGAGGGTCACCACCAGAGCTTCGGGAAGCCGATGGGCGCGCCGCATCCGGCTGCGCAGCTCGAGCGGCATCGGCAACACCGAGCGGGTCCTCAGCGCGTAGGGCGAAAGCGGCACGGCCCGGTCATCGTCCTCGGTGGTCTCGATCCCGATGGTGACGAGGGCGGTGGCACCGACGGCGACAGGGTGATCCAGCTCTTCGATCCGCCGCACGACGACGGCGTAAGGAACCCGGGGCGTCTGGCGGACGAGGTAGGACTCAGGGACCTGCGGCGACGACAGGAGGCGGGCCGCGCCAAAGACCGTGTGGTCTGGGGCGGTGGGTCGACACCGGTTGGCCAGGGCTCGCACCAGCAGGGCCAGATCGTTGCCCGCGCCCGGCTCGAAGAGAAGTTCGAGTACCGGCCAGTCGACCGAGGGGAGAACCCTCGTCGGGGTCAAGGTTCGCCCACCAGGGTCCGCACCACCGTGTCCCACGAAAGGTCGGCCACCCGCTCGCGCCCAGCGGCGCCCATCTTCTCGGCCAGGGCCCGGTCGCGGTGGAGGCGATTGGCGGCCTCGGCGATCGCCTCGGGGGTCGGTTCGACGACGAATCCGGTCACTCCGTCCTCGACCCATTCGAGTGTGCCCCCGGAATCGGTGGCGGTGATCACCGGCTTGCCGGCCCGGAACGCTTGAAGGGTGACGTATCCGTAGTCCTCGTCGTACGGCGCGTAGACCACGGCCAAGGCGTTGGCGTAGTGATCGATCAACTCGTCGTCGGAAACGAAACCCGGCAGGTCGAGGCGGGCGTCGGTGCCGGCCACCCGGGCCGAGTCGGCCAGCGAATCGCTGAGTGAACCTCGCCCCGCAATACGAACCGAAAGCGCGGGATCGAGGCTTTCGAGCGCGTCGACCATCAGGCCAGGTCGCTTGTTCGCCTCCAGCCGGGTCGGGCAGAACAGGTAGTCGCCGTAGGGGCCAGGAGCCAAACGCTCGGAGTGGGGCTCCGGGTGATAGAGAGGGGTGGCCGACAAACCGTTGAAGCGGGCGAGGCGGGCGGCGACCACCCCCGAGGTGGTGTATCGGCGATCGGTCTCGGCCAGTACCGCGGCGTCCCACTGGGTCAGCAACCGCTGGGCATCAAGGGACGCTTGGTCGTCGCCGAAGTCGCTCCACTCCGACCCCGCGCCGTCGTAGGCCGCCCGATGCTGGTGGAACAGCCACACCACCTTGTTGGGATGACGCACGTAGTAGGACGGAAAGTTGGTGGCGATCACCAGATCGGCGTCGATCGGCACGAGCCGCCAGGCCATGGCGGCATCGAAGATGCGGGTCTTGTCCCACGCCGTCGGTAACCGAACCAGCTCGGCCTCATGGCCAGCCGCCTGCAGGGCAGCGACCAGGTTGTCGAAATGCTGCTCGGCGCCGCCGGACATGAACGGCACTTGGGCGCCGCAGACAACGATCCTCATCCGGGCCGAGCGTAGCCGCCGTACCCGTGCTGCCAGGCGTGACCTGGCCCGGCACTACCATTCGCCACCATGTCGCGCTCTGGAACCATCGGCTTCGTTCCGCCGCGCTACGGCGACGACTTCGTCGGTGGCGCCGAGGCCGTCATTCGGGAACTTGCCCACGGGTTGGCCGAGCGGGGTTGGGAGGTCGAGGTGCTGACCACCTGTGCCCGCAACCACTTCACCTGGGCCAACGAGCTGCCCGAGGGAACAACCACCGAGACGCTGCCCGGCGGGGCCTCGATCACGGTGCGCCGCTTCCGCACCGAGATCACCACCCCTCGGATCGAACGAGCAAACCTCGGTGCAGCGATCCACCGAGGCGATCCCGTCGACATCGCCATGCAGCAGCGCTGGATGAACGACGACCTGCGCTCCTCGCAGCTGTTCCACCACCTGCTCGACCACGCCGACGACTACCGGGCGCTGGTGTTCGCCCCCTACCTGTTCTGGACGACCTTCGCCGGGGGGCAGGTCGCCCCCGAACGAACCATCCTCATGCCTTGCCTGCACGACGAACCCGAGGCAGCGCTCGATCTGTTCAAACCTCTGTTCGAGGGGGCGGCCGGATTGTGGTTCCTCTCGGACCCCGAGCGTGACCTCGCCGCTGAGCTGTTCGCGCTGCCCGCCAACCACGAGGTGGTGGGCGCACCGATCATCCCGCCGGTTGATGAACCGTCAGCCAGCGCCGCCCGGCAGCGTTTCGACCTGCCAGAGCGATTCGTGCTCTTTGCCGGTCGTCGCGAGGGCGGCAAGCGTTGGCCATGGCTCCTCGAGGCCTTCGGCGCCGCCGTCGAGCATTCGCCGCTGCCCTTGCACCTGGTCACCATGGGTTCGGGCGAAGTTGAGATCCCAACCGAGCTCGAAGGGCGCGTCCACGACCTCGGATTCGTCGACTCCGACGCCCGCCTTGGGGTGTTCGCCGCCGCCGACGCCTACATCCAGCCGTCGGCCTACGAGAGCTTCTCCCGGAGCATCATGGAGGCGTGGCTGGTGGGTACCCCGGTGATCGCCACCGCCGATAGCGAAGTGGTGGCGTGGCACTGCGAACGTTCAGGTGGCGGGCTGGTGTACCGCGATCGTTACGAGTTCGAGCAGTGCCTCCGTTTCGTCGCCGATCAACCCGAAGCGGCCGCCGCCCTGGCCGCGACCGCGGGTGATTATGTGCGTGAGCACTACGACCCCGACGCGGTGCTCGACCGGGTCGAGGCCACCGTGGATCGGTGGTTGCCGGCCGACGAGCAGGATGCGGAGGGATCGGCATGAAGATCCTAGTCGTCAGCCCCTATGCGCCAATTCGCGACGGTATCGCCAGCTACGCGCTACAGCAGGTCAAGGCGTTGCGCTCCGAGGGTCACGAGGTCGAGGTGCTCTCACCTCAGCCGTCAGCGGCCCATCACCACCTCGACCTGCGCAGCCTGCGCGGTCCGTTGGCGTTGGCCAAGCGGGTCCGGCACTACGACCGGGTGATCATCCAGTTCCACCCTGACGTCTTCTACACGGAGGGGGCGTGGTCGCTGTGGCGCATCCCCACCACCCTTGGTCTGTTGATAATGGCCATGGCGACTCGTTCGCTGGAGGTTCTGGTCCACGAGATCAACTACGACCTCGCCCGCCACGGGGGCGTCGATTCCCGGCTGGCCCGGGCGTTCTGGCGGCGGGTTGATCGCCTCACCGTGCACACCGAGGCGGAGGCGGCCCGCATGGAGGAGGCGTACCGCCTGCCGGCGGGTGCTGTCGAGGTGGTCGACCACGGTTCGCACTTCATCCGCCGGGCCGACCTCGACCAGGCTGCGGCTCGGGAGCGCCTCGGTCTCGATCCCGATGGCCATGTCTTCTTGTCGATCGGCTTCATCCAACCCCACAAGGGCTTCGACCGGGCGGTGCGTGCCTTCCGAGGTTTCCCGCCCCAGGATGCTTCGCTCCACATCGTCGGCTCGGTACGGGTCGAAGACGATCAATACGTGGATTACGTCGACGACCTACGAGCCGAGGTCGACGCCACTCCCGGGGCGTTCCTGCACGAAACCTACGTGAGCGACGAACTGTTCGATGTGTGGCTGATCGCCGCCGACACGGTGGTCCTGCCGTACCGCCACATCTGGTCTTCGAGCGTGCTCGAGCGAGCCGCACTGTACGAGCGGGCCATCATCGCCACCCGGGTCGGGGGGTTGGCGGCCCAGGCGCCTACGGGGACGGTACTGGTCGACACCGACGACGAACTGGCTCACGCCATGTCCGACGCCTTGGTGCGCCACCTCGGATCATCGGCCGATACCCCCGAGGCGCTGCCCGGCTGGCCATCAGCGGTCGCTGCGTCTGGCGCCGCCGATCGCGAGTCGGTGCAGGCCGCGGTGATCGGCCGGGCGCGAGCGGCCCGGGGTCGACCCTTGGCTGATCGGACCGGTGCTCGCGCGGGGTCCGGTCGCCGGCGTCCGGGCCGCTCGATCGACCGGCTCGAACCGCTGGTGCTTCCGCCTCCCACGTCGACCCGACCGGTCATGGGTCTGGTGAAGCGGGTGGTGCTGGTCCTTACCGGCTGGGTACTGAACCCGATCGTCGAGCGCATCAACCTGCTGCAGCGTCTGGCCGCGGAAGCCCTGGACGATCAGCGCTAGCGGACGAGGAGGCCGTCGAGGTGCCAGGCGGTGTGGGCCGATACCGCGGCGCCGCCACCCAGCACCACGATGCGCTCCGGGGCCAGACGCCTGATCTCGGCGGCGACGGACGCGGGGATGGTGGGGCCCTCGACCAGCAGGATGGGAGCGTCAGCAGCCACTGCCACCGGACCCGAGGCCAACGCGTCGGGGAAGGCGCGTCCGGTGGCCACATAGAGCACAGGCACCCCCGGGGCGAAGGCCGACGCCGACAGGGCGGCGGCGGTGGAGTAACGGTCGGCGCCGCTGATTCGTTGGATGGTGGCTCCTGGGACAGCGGCCGCGATTGCTGCCTGGACCTCGGGACCCACGGCCCCGGTGCCCCCCAGGATCACGACTCGGCTCGGTGACAAGCGCACCAGTTCTTCGGCTGCGGCTGCGGGCAAGGTGGACTTCTCGGTGAGCAATACCGGACCCCCGCCCGGGGCACCGGCCACCGAACCGGAGGCCACGGCGTCGGGGAAGGACGTGCCGACCGCGACGAAAACGGTGTCTGACCCGCTTCGGTAAGCGTCGGCTGAGATCGCCACGGCGGTGCGGTAGCGGTCGGG
>CAZEFG010000085.1:0-9113 GCA_964511355.1 uncultured Iamiaceae bacterium | reverse complement strand
TCGGCCCCGACGTTGCGCTCGAAGATCTCTCCGTAGTTGCCCACCTGACTGATGACGTTCACGGCGAAGTCGTCGTCGAGCCCGAGGCCCGGGTCGAACACCAGGTCGTCTGGCGGAACCGGCTGGCCGAGGAAGCGAAGGATCTCAGGGTCCTCGCTGGTGAAGAAGCTCTCGACGTTCTCGGAGGTGATCCCCCACTCCTCGGCCTGGATCGTGACCATGACAGCCCACTGCACCGCGTCGAACCACGCCGAGTCGCCGTCTCGAACCGCGGGGCCGAGTGGTTCCTTCGACAAGAACTCGTCGAGGATCACCAAACCATCAGGACCACCGTCTGATTCGGGATAGGCCGAACGCACCGCGGCTAGCTGAGACTTGTCGGAGGTCCAGCCGTCGCATTGTTCGGCGATGAAGGCCTCTCGGAGGGTCTCGTTGTCCTCGAACGAGCGAGCTTCGTAGTTGAGGCCCCGGGCGTTGAACTGGCTGGCCAGGTTCAGCTCGGTGGTCGTGCCCGAGAGCACACAAACCGAGGTGTTGTCCATGTCGTCGATGGAGGTGATACCGCTGTCGGCCCGCACCATCATGCCTTGACCGTCGTAGAAGGTCGGGAGCGCGAAGGCCGCGCCCTCAGCGCCGTCGCGGGTGGCCGTCCAGGTGGTGTTGCGCACGAGTACGTCGATCTCGCCCGACTGCAGCGCAGTGAAGCGTTGGGCGGCGGTCAGTGGCACGTAATCGACCGCGTCGGCATCGCCGAGCACCGCCGCCGCGATCACCCGACAGAAGTCGATGTCGAACCCAGAGAACTCGCCGTTCTCGTCGACGAAACCGAATCCGGGTACGGCGTCGTTGACGCCGCACTTCAGCTCGCCCGCCGCCTGCACCGAGGCCAGGAGGCTCTCGCCGTTCTGGATGAGATCGATGGTCTCTTGCTCTTCGCCGTCTTCTCCGGTGTCGGGCGGATCGGCCGATCCGTCGTCGTCACCGCTACAGGCTCCTGTGAACAAAGCGAGCAAAGCAAGCATCGCTGCCCACCGTCGCCACCTTGGCTGGCTCATGCGTAGCACTCCCCTAGTCGTGCCGGCCGACCGAAGGCCCCCACCCTTGTTGCCCCCAGGTGGAACCACCCCCGTGCCGTACCGTCTCGGTTGGTGTGCTTCGACCGTAGGCGGCGAGTCAGTGCCGCGCCCGCGATAGTCCCATTCGACACCATTCCTTCATGAACGTGTGCACGCCTTCACGAGCGCGCCGACGGCCCAGGCCACGGTCCCGTCTCGTTTTCGCCGCCCACGGTCAACGATTCGACGATGCCCGCCACCTGGCGATGGCTTCGCCCATGGGTGTGGCGGGTGGCCCGTTGACGAAGGGCCACAGCTCCTCGGTGATGCGCCGCCAGTTGGCGGTGGCTCCCATCTGGGCGATCAGGGAGTACAGGCCGAGGTTGATCCTCTGCACCACAACAAACGCCGGCGGGACGTTGACCTCGCGCATCACCGCGCCATAGGGACCGGACCGATCGAGCATGTGGCGGGCGGTGGCCGACGCGTACTCCTCGGAGATGGTGAACTCGCCGTCGTAGCGCACGAACTCATAGAAGTGGGCGAAGTACTCGAACACCTCGGCGTCGGTGACCGGCGCGCCCGGAGCGAGCAGACCCAACTGCTCGGCCTCCGAGCGAAAACTCTCCGGATCAGGGTCGATGACGATTGACCGGATGAGGTTGGAGAACCCGTCGAGCTCGTCGGCGGTGAAGTGCTTCACCAGCCCGAAGTCGATGAAGCTCACCTTTCCCTCGCCACCGAACAGGTAGTTCCCGGGATGAGGATCGCCGTTGAACATTCCGTCTCGGTACAGGCTCCCGAACGCGAACCGGTAGATGGTCTCGGCCGCCAGGCTCCGCTCTTCGTCAGACCAGGTGAGCATCTCGGCGAAGGTTGCGCCCACCACCAGTTCGGTGGTGAGCACCCGGGCCGTCGACAGCTCGGGGAGCACCTCGGGCACGTGGATGGTGGGGTGACCCCGGTAGGAGTCCGCGAAACGCCTCTGGTTGTCGGCTTCGAGTCGGTAATCGAGCTCGTCGACCAGCCGTTCGCGCAGCTCCGCGACGATCGGCTCCGGGTCGAGACCCGGGAAGAGCTGGGCCATGCCGGCGAACAACAGGTCGGCGTTGTCGAGATCCGAACGGATGGCCTCGTCGACGCCCGGGTACTGGACCTTGACCGCCACTGCCCGGCCGTCGGCCGTGATCGCCCGGTGCACCTGACCGATCGAGGCTGCGGCGATCGGTTCGGGATCCCATTCGGCGAAGATCTCCTGGGGTGGGCGGCCCAACTCGGCGGCGATCGTGGCATCGACCAGTTCGGGGCTCATCGGTGGTGCCCCCGCCTGGAGCTGCGCCAACGACGCCCGCACATGTTCGGGCAGGCCCTGGTCGAGATAGCTCGCCATCTGCCCCACCTTCATCAAGGCTCCCTTGAGGTTTCCCAAGGTGGCCACCACCTGCTCGGCCGATGCGATCTCGAAGCTGCGGTCAAGCTCCTCGCGTCGCTCGGCGGCGGCGAAGGTGCGGCGGGCCCGGTGCAGCGCCAACCGGGTCGTGGCCCCTGCCCCTGCTCTCACCAGAGTGAGGTTGCGGCTGAGCCGAGAACGGCGCCGCACCGCCGTTGAACCTTGGTTCCGGCGCGACAGGGCTAGGGCGCCGATCGCCGCGACCGACGCCACCGCGGCTGCCACCAGCACCGACTGCCACCCCGGCTTGTCACTTCTGCGCGCAAAGCGTCGAACCATGGGTGATGGTCTAGTCGGCCCGACACCGACCTCCCACGTCGCCCTCACCGACGTCGGGATGCCATGATCCCCAGGTGCCGATCAACAAGCTTTCGACCACCACCGCCTTCGTGATCACCGACTTCGTCGATGCTCCCCAGTCCGCTGGCCCGGTTCGCTTGGCCAAGAAGGTGCTCCAGGGCAGCACCGCCGCCCTGGCGCGCAGCGCCACCTACACCTTTGCCCATCGGGGGCTCGAGGTGGGTGGCGCGGCGGCGGGGATCAGCGCCGAGCCCGACGACCGCGACACCGCGATCGCGGCGTTCCTCGACGAGCTCGCGCCGCGCCTCGATGCCGGCGAACTGATCCTCGATCCGGGGCCGGGCATCACCGCTGCCGATCTGGCCCCGGCCACCGGCGGCGATCCTCGTTCGCCGCTACGACTCCAATCGGTCGAAGGGGTGACCCTGGCCGACCACCTCAGCGCCGTGGGTGCGGTAGCCGCGGCCGAGGCAGCCCGAGGGACCCTCGACGGCGCCACCGCGGCCATCGAGGCGGGGCCGCTGGCGGGCGCCCTCGGTGCGCTCCTCACTTCTCAAGGCGCCACCGTCACCGAGGTGGCCGCCGACGGCTGGGCCGCCGTCCAGGCCGACGTGGTGTTCTGCGGGTCCCGCCAGGCGATGATCGACGGCGATCTGGCGGCCACGTTGGATGCCAAGCTCGTGGTGCCCACGGGTTGCCAGCCGGTCTCGGCCAAGGCGCTGGCGGTGCTCACCAAGCGAGGCGTCGTCGTGCTGGCTGACTTCGTATCGAACTCGGGTGCGACCCACGCAGGCTGGCCAGGCGAGGCCACCACGGTGGAAGAAGCCGTGGCCGCCACCCGCCAGACCATCGCCGACGCGGTGAAGACCGATCTGGAGCACCCGGCAGGACCCTTCCTCGGCGCCTGCACCCGTGCCGAGGCGTTCATGGCCACCTGGCAGGAAACCCTGCCCTTTGGCCGCCCTCTGTCCTAGCCCCGATCCCAACTTCGGACGTTTCGGCGATTTCGCCGAGAACGGTGCGAACTACGCCGAAGGCGGGTTACGGCGGCGGGTGAGCCACCACACCAGGGCCGCCAACAAACTCAACCCGGCCACCAACGGCGCGAGCTGCCAGATCGGTGACGGCGCGCTCGACTTGGGCGTGGGGACGGGCCGCCGCGGCTCCGCGGTGATCGACGGCGCCTTCCCGTTGTCGGCCGGGTCGCTGCTGGCCGGGTCGCTGCTGGCCGGGTCGCTGCTGGCCGAGGGATCGTCGGACGGGGTGTTGCTGGCCGAGTCGGCGGGGACAGGGTCGGGCTCGGGCCCGAACAACGCCTCGATCGGTGCTGCCTCGGGATCGGGATCCACCACGGGACGAGGGCGGGATCGGCGGGGGTCGTAGTTGGACATCGGTCGTCGTTCGGGTCAGTCGGTCGAAGCCGAAGAAGCGGGCGTAGGTGGAGACACGGTCGCGACCCGGTCAGAAGCGAGGACCGCACGCAACAGGGCAGAGAACTCGTCGGCCGCCTCGCGAGCGCCGGGACGCATGCCCAAGGCATGCACCGGCAACGACTGGGCGCCGGCCTCGGTGATGGCGGCCCGCTGGCGGATGGGTGGCAAGGCCAGGTCGGGATGGTCGGTCTGGATCTGCTCGAACCAGTAGTTGGCATCGCGGGTGCGGCCCAGATTGTTGACCACGATGCCCGCCACCGGCAGCCCTTCGGGGCGTCGACGACCGACGCGATCGATGGTGGTGAGCACCTGCTCGACGCCGTCGGATGCCCACGCCGACGGGGCGGTCACCACCAGCGCCTGGTCGGCTCCGAACAGACCATTGACCGTCAGCAGGCCCAGCGACGGTGGGCAGTCGATGAGGATGAGGTCGTGGTCGCAGCCCTGCAGCGCCACCCGAAGCCGGTCCTGTGCTCCTACCGGATCGGTGGCCAGCTGCGGCTCGCGAGCGGCCAGGGCCGGTGAGCTGGCGATGACATCGGGTGTGGTGCCGGAGATTACGGGCCAACCCGACGGCGCCATGACCTCGATCGCCCCGCCGGGACGTTCCTCAGCCAGGAGGTGGTCGACGGTGAGCGCCGGCTCCCAGACAGCGAGCCCCGTGGTGGCGTTGGCCTGCGGATCGAGATCGACCACCAGGACTCGCCGACCCGACAGCGCGGCTGCCCCTGCCAGCCCGAGCGCGACCGTGGTCTTGCCCACCCCGCCCTTTTGGTTCACCACCGCAATGCACACCATCGCCCTGCACCGTACCAACTGCCGCCCGTCGCCTGGGCCTACCGCTCCGGCAACCCTCTGCCCTGGCGGTCGATGAGACCCAGGACTATTCAGAAGCGGCCGGAGTCGAACAGCTCAGCGAAAGCCGCAGCCGGCAGCGGCGCCGAGTAGAGGTAGCCCTGCACGGTGTCACAGCCGAGGCGACGAAGTATCTCGGCCTGGGCTTCCCGCTCCACGCCCACCGCAATGGTCGACACACCCAGATGACGGGCCAACGACACCGTGGAGGCGATGATGGCTTCGACGGTGGGGTCGGTCTCGACCTGATCGACCAGTTCCCTGTCGATCTTCACGAACTCGAGCGGGTAGCGACGCAGATCGCCGAGCGACGAACCTTCGCCTCCGAAATCGTCGAGACCGAAGGCGATCCCCATCTCGACCAGGTCGTGCACCACCTCGTCGACGGCCGGATCGGTACCCGCCAGGATGCTCTCGGTCAGCTCGAGGCTCAACCGCTGGGGGGAGATACCGGTGGCGGCCAGGGCGTGGGCAATGGCGTCGCTGAAGTCACGGTTGGAGAGCTGCACCGGCGCCACGTTCACCGATACCCGGAACCGACGCGAACCCAGCCGATCCTCCCACCGCGATATCTGGCTCGTGGTCTCCTCCAGCAGATAGCGGCCCAAGCGGGCGGTGAGTCCGTTGTCTTCGGCCGCTTCGATCAGAGCCGAAGGGCTGATTGGTTCGTCACCTTCGCGGCCGCCGTGTATCCGCATGAGCGCCTCGGCACCCACCACCATGTGGGTGTCGAGCGAGATGATGGGCTGATAGTGCAGCTCAAGGGTCCCCTGCGCGAGCGAGCGCCGGAGGCGCTGGGCGGTGCTCGCCTGTTGGGCGACGCGCTCCCCCAGCTGGCGCCCGAAGACCTGCACCCGATCCCGGCCCCGGTTCTTGCCCGCGAACAACGCGGTGTCGGCATCGCGGATCAGGTGCTCGGCACTGACCTCATGGTTGCCGACGGCGAGGCCGATCGTGGCCGACACGTAACGCAGATCGCCGTCGATCTCCACCGGATCGGACAGGCGGTCGCGCACCACTTCGGCCAGATCCTGAGCGAGGGTCGGGTCATCGACATGGTCGATGACCACGACGAACTCGTCACCGCCCAGGGAACCAGCGAGGTGGCCGTCGGCCGCTGACCTGATGCGCTCGTTCATGATGCGCAACATCTCGTCACCGCCGTCGGGGCCGAGCTCGTCGTTGTGGATCTTGAAGCGGTCGAGGTCGATGAGCAGAACCGCTACCAACGATTGGCCGACCTCGGCCAACGCCGCGGCCACGTGGCGGCTCAACTCACCCCGCTCGATGACGCCTTCCTCGACAACCACGGGCGGGGCATCGTGCTGGACAGGCGCCGAATCGTGCTCGACGGGCGAAGGATCGGGCTCGACGGGCGAAGGATCGTGCTCGACGGGTGAGGGATCGGGCTCGATCGGTGAGGACGTTTCCTCCGGGACCGACATCTCAGATTGCGCCGACGGATCGGGAGACTCCGGCACCTCACGAGCCACAGGCGCTTCAGGAGCGACCGGCGTGGCGCCGACCGGGTCGACGTCGGTCAGGCGTAGCACGGGGCCCATGACCTCGTGGAGGACCTCGAAGCGGTGGTGCTCCCAGCGATCACGGTTGCGGGTCAACAACGTGATCACCGCGTGGAAATCGGGACGACGATCGGCGATGTCGAGCAGGGTCTGGACGAGCGGGGCTTCGTCAGGGTGGATCAGATCGACCGGGTCGGTGCCGCTGGGGATCAAGAGGCGGTCGCGGGCGTCGATCACTCCAGATCGCGGCGCCACGGTGCCAGAGCCGGTCCCGCCCTGGCCGGCCGCTCCGGCGCGCGCCAGAAGCTGCAGCCGTCGCTCCCAACGATCCATTCTGTCCATCGCCCTTTCCGGGCCAATGCGCGCCAGTGGCCCGATACTCCATCGACCAGTCATCCCGGTTCCTGAAGAGGTTGGCCGATAGCGTCAGCGCGGTGGATCGATGCGATGAGTGTGGGTTCGCCTACGACGCCCTGGACCAGCGCCGAATAGCCGAAGCTCTCCTTACCGTGGCGGCTCAGTACCGGCCCCGTCTGGGTGGCGGAGCGCTCCACCGCCGTCCATCGCCGAGCACTTGGGCGCCTATCGAATACGCCGCCCACGTGCGCGACGTGCTGGAGGTGCAACGCGAGCGGGTCGTGATGACCCTGCGGTTCGACCAACCGGTACTCGCCTCGATGGAGCCCGACCGGCGAGCGATCGAGGATCGCTACCTCGACCAGGACCCGATCCGGGTAGCCGAGCAACTGGAGGGGGCAGCCGCCAGCCTCGCGTCACTACTCACCGAGCTGTCAGAGACCGATTGGAGACGAGTCGCGACCTACAACTGGCCTCAGCCAGCCGAGCGCGACGTCGCCTGGATCGGCCGCCAGACGGTGCACGAGCTGGCCCACCATCTGTTGGACATCAGCCGTTCGATCGATCCCGCGGTCGGCCCGGCGTCAGGCTGATTCCGGCGCCCCACCAATCACCAGCCGGTAGCGGGCGGGCGTCCGTCATGGGGGTCGTCGAGGCGGCCCACCAGATCGGGATGAGTGAT
Source organism: uncultured Iamiaceae bacterium (assembly GCA_964511355.1). Taxonomy (GTDB): domain Bacteria; phylum Actinomycetota; class Acidimicrobiia; order Acidimicrobiales; family SKKL01; genus SKKL01. The sequence goes on along the minus strand of CAZEFG010000085.1, from coordinate 1,458 downwards.
GAACCAGACCGCCGCCGCCACCAGGATCATCCCCGCGCCCGCCACCGTTGCCTGGACCCCGATGTGATCGGCCAGCCAGCCTTGGAGCAGGGCACCCAGCGGGAACGAACCGGTGAAGGCCATGATCCGAAAGGCCATCACTCGACCCCGGATGTGGTCGGCAACGATGGTCTGCACCGCGGTGTTGCTGGTGGACACCACGGTAAGGAAGCCTCCGCCCACCACCATCAGCGAGACCACGCCCATCCAAAAGGTGGGCGACAGCGCGAAGGCCACCACCGCGATGCCATAGGCCAAAAACGACCAACGGACCATCGTGGCCTTGCTGAGCACGTCGTCGCGCCCACCGAGGACGAAGAACGAAAGGACCGCGCCGGAACCGATAGCGACGTTGAGGATGGCCAGCCCGAGCGGCCCGACGTCGTAGATCTCCGACGCGAAGACCACCGTGAACTGCTGGACGGGGTTGCCCAGCGCTCCGACCAGCACGGCGATGGCGATACCGACCACGATCCCGGGCTGGGTGCGTGTATAGCGGACCGCTCGGGCGAACTGGCCGAAGACGCTCCCCGATGGCGGGACTGTGCGGCGAACCTGGTTGCTGCGCACCAGGGACAGGGCGACGATCACGAAGGCGTACGAAACGCCGTTGACGAAGAAGGCCAGGGTGGGCCCCGACACGGCGAGAAGGATGCCGCCGATCGCCGGTCCGATGGCGCGGGCGGCGTTGAACTGGAGCGAGTTGAGCGTCACGGCCGAGAGCAGGTCCTCACGCGGGACGAGGTCGTTGACGAACGACTGCCAGCTCGGGATGTTGAGGCCGCCGATCACCCCGCTGGCCATCACCAACACCAGGATGAGCGCGAGGCTTCGCACCCCACTGGCCCATGCTGCCCACAACGTCAGAGCAACGACCGCCATCGCACTCTGGGTGAACAGCAGCACCCGCCGCCGGTCGTAGCGGTCGGCGATCGAGCCGGCCAGGGGCCCGAGCGCCATGGAGGGGATGAACTGGCTGAAGGTGGCGGCCCCCACCCAGAACGCGCTGTTGGTCAGCTCGAAGATTACGAAGGGGACGGTGAGGTTCTGGACCCAGGTGCCGCTGCTGGAGAAGATCGCACCGGTCCAGAGAATGGCGAAGTTCCGGTGCCGAAAGGCGCGCAGGGCCCGGCGCATACCGCGGGCAGGTATGGGTTTCGACACAGGGGCTGACGCTACCGCCACCCCGTGGCTGTTGGATCAGTCGCCATGGGGTGAAGACCTCGCGCCAGACGCGAGGAACGCCCCCCAAACCCGCCCCGCCCGCCGCCATGGGGTGAAAACCTCGCGCCACACGCGAGGAACGCCCCCCAAGGCTGGGGGTGCGGGCTTTGCGCGGGATGTGGGGAGGGTGGCTACTTGCGGCGGGATTTGCCGCCGTGGCGGGGCAGCTCGATGACCCGGGCGTCGGGTCGGGCC
>CAZEFG010000084.1:0-9201 GCA_964511355.1 uncultured Iamiaceae bacterium | reverse complement strand
CCGCTAGCACCGCCAGCAGTTCGTCGCCGTAGCGCTCGACCTTGACCGGGCCGATGCCGGGAAGGTCGAGGAGGGCTCTACGGGTGCGGGGGCGTTGCTGGGCGATGGCCACCAAGGTGGCGTCGTTGAACACCACATAGGCGGGAACCTTGGCTGCCTTGGCCTTGGTTGCTCGCCACTGCTTGAGCGCTTCGAACACCGGGGCGTCGGCAGGATCGAGTTCGGACGGTGTGCCTCGTCGTCGGGGTTTGGAGCGGGCTCCACGCGGTGGGGAGGTGGAGGCGAGCTTGGCGCGTTCGGTGCGTATGTAGCCCGCCCAGTCGGTGGGTGCGGTTCCGCCGGTGCTGGATTCGATGGATGCTTCGACCGCCGTCAGGTACGGAGACGGCTCGCGGTTGGCGGTGCGTTGACCGAAGGTGCGTTGCTCGGCCCACGAGCACACCAGCTCGCGCTCGGCCCGGGTGACAGCCACATAGAAGAGCCGACGCTCCTCGGCCTGGGCCTGGTCGGTGCGGGCGTGGCCGATCGGCACCAGGCCCTGCTCGATCCCGGCCAGGTGCACCACCGGCCACTCGAGGCCCTTGGCCGCGTGGAAGGTGGTGATGTCGACGGCATCGCGGTCGGGCTGATCTGACCCCACAGTGGTGCGCAGCCATTCGGCGAAGCCACTGGCCGAGGGCACTTGGTCGATGCGCTGATAGTCATCGGCGAGCCGCACCAACATCTCGAGGTTGGCGCGACGTTCGGCCACCGCGTCGGCGACGGTGTCGGCCGCGGTGGCGGTTTCGCCCTCGTCGATGGTGGCCGCCAGGTCGGTGACCGCGACCGAGAAGGTGCCCTGGTGGCGACGTAATCCGGCCAACGCCGTCTTGACCTCGGCCTGGTCGAGCAGGCTGGCCCCGCCTCTGACCCGGTGGGGGATCGACGCGGTCTGCATGGCTTCGGCGATCAGCGCCGCTTGGGCGTTGGTGCGCACCAGCACCGCCTGTGACGACCACCGCCCGCCCGGCGAATGGTGGTCTCGGACATTGCGGGCAACGGCGTTGGCCTCGGCGGTATCGGTGGGGTACCGGTGAATCTTGGGTGCAGGTCCGTCGGGACGGTTGGGCCGCAACGGCGACGAGCGAGGTTGCGACGGGGCGAGCACGGCGTTGGCCGCAGCGAGGATCTGGGGGCTGGAGCGGTAGTTCTCGGTGAGCTCGACCACCTCGCTGCCGGGAAACCACCGATCGAAGCGGGACAGGTACGAAGCGTCGGCCCCGTTCCACGCGTAGATGGCCTGGTTGGGGTCGCCCACCACACACAGGTCGGCTCGGTCGCCCAGCCACGCCTTGAGCAGGTCGAACTGGAGCTGGTTGACGTCTTGGAACTCGTCGACGAACAGGTGCCGAAACCGCCATCTCTGGGCCGCGGCGAAGTCAGGGTCGGAGGTGAGGTCGCGGATGGCCAGACGCAGAAGATCGTCGAAATCGACCATCCGTCGATGCCGCTTGGCTTCTTCGTAGGCGGCGAAGACCTGGGCCACCACATAGGGGTCGAGAGGAGAAGTGCGTTCGGCCTGGGCGGCGGCGTCGACGTAGCGGTCGGGCTCGATGCGGCGGGCCTTGGCCCACTCGATCTCGCCGACGATGTCGAGTGGTTGGGTCCGAGGAGGACAGAGGCGAGCCACGAACCCAACCTTGCGGTCGAGCAGGCTGGGAGGGGTGACGCCGCGTTCGGTCCAGCGGGCCCGGAGCTGGGAGTAAGCCACCGAGTGGAATGTGCCCGCAGCGACCGAATCGCGCAGCCCCAACGCCCGGAGTCGGGAGTTGAGCTCGCCGGCGGCCTTGCGGGTGAAGGTGAGGGCCAACACGTGGCGCGGATCGGCGTCGCCGGTGGCGACCCGATGCCCGATGCGGCGGGTGAGTACACGGGTCTTGCCCGACCCTGCGCCCGCGAGGATGCAAAGCGGATGGGTGGCCGAAGTGACCGCCGCCAGCTGGGCGTGGTTGAGGTCATCGAGGAGGCGAGCCGGATCCACGAGGTCACCCTACCGAGGGGCAGCGACACGCTCGGCGGCGGGCCGCTCGGGCCACGCCCCGCCGATCGGGTCGCCTCTAAGGTTGTCGGCGATGGACCCGATTGGTGAGGCTCGATTCGAGGAGCTGGTGGGCGAGGCGCTCGATCAGCTGCCCGACGAGCTCGAAGCGTTGATGGACAACGTCGTGGTGATGATCGAGGACCGCAACGACGAGGAACCTGAGCTGTTGGGGCTCTACGAGGGAGTGCCCCTCACCGAGCGCCAGGACTACGGTGGCCTCGAGCTACCCGACCGGATCTCCATCTACCGCCTCGCGCTGTGCGAGGTGGTGCACGACGAGCACGAGATCGTCGAGGAGGTGCTGGTCACGGTGGTACACGAGATCGCCCATCATTTCGGAATCGACGACGAGCGACTGCACGATCTGGGCTGGGACTGACGGAGGAATGATGCACGAACTGGCGATCACCGCTATCGGAGCCGACCGGCCAGGAGTCGTCGCCGCCGTAACCGGTGTGCTGGCCGAACTGGAAGGCAACCTCGAAGACACCTCGATGACCATCCTGGGCGGACGTTTCGCCATGGTCTTGATCGTGGCCGTCCCCGATCATCTCGATGCTGAATCGGTGTTGGACGCCCTCGCTGGCCCGGCCGGAGAACTCGGGCTCGACGTCTCGGTGCATCCCAGCGACTCCTCATCCGCGGCGGTCGAAGGCGACCCGTGGAGCGTCACCGTCTACGGAGCCGACCGCCCCGGGATCGTCCACCGCTTTGCGGCGTCCCTGGCCGAACGGGGAGCCAACATCGACGATCTCACCACCCGGGTCATCGGCGACGCCGCCCGGCCGGTGTATGCCATGTTGCTCGACGTCTCCTTGCCTCCAGGGGTCGACGCTGCGGCGGTGCAGGCCGACCTCGAAGCGGTGGCGGCCGAGTTGGGTGTCGATTGCTCGATGCATTCCGCCGACACCGACATCTTCTGACTTCATCATGATTCGACCCGTCGTCATGTTGCCCGAAGCCGTCCTCAGCCGGCCTGCCGCGCCCATCGAGGCGTTCGACGATGCGGCGCTCGCCCTGGCCCAGGATCTGCTCGACACCATGCGGTCCAGCAGCCACAGCGTCGGCATCGCCGCCCCCCAGATCGGCGTGGGGCTGCGGGCCTTCGCTCTCGACATCACCGGGCACCGCAAGGCCAAGTCGTGTCACGGCGAGTTCGTGCTGATGAACCCTGAGATCGTCACCGCTCATGGCCGCGACGTGGGGCGTGAGGGCTGCATGAGCGTCCCCGACCTGACCGGCGACGTGGCCCGCCACACCACCGTCGTGGTGCGGGGCTTCACCCCCGAGGGGGTCGAGCGGGTGCTCGAATGCGACGCCTTCGAGGCCCGGGCCGTTCAGCACGAGCTCGACCACCTCGACGGAAAGGTCTTCCTCGACCGGGTCGTAGCACACGACCGCATCTTCCAGCGCAAGGTGTACAGGTAGGCAAGGTCTACAGGTAGGCACGGTTTATCGGTGAGCAAGGTTTATCGGTAGGCAAGGTTTATCGGTAGGCAAGAGCCCGCCCGCGGCCTGGGAGCCCAGGTCTAAGCTCTCGGCCGTGGCTTTCCCCGAGGATTACCTGCACCCCAACGAGGATCTCGTCCTCGATCTAAAACCCCACTGGTTCCGGCTGGTGCCGGCCGGAGCGAGCCTGGCCGCGGCGCTGATCCTCGGCCTCGTGGTCTTCACTCAGACCGAGAACGACGTGCTCAGCATTCTCGTCGGCGTCCTCATCCTGGCGGTGCTCGGATGGTTCGGTTCCACTTACGCATCGTGGGCCACCACCCACTTCGTGCTCACCTCTGACCGGCTGATCCATCGCACCGGCATCGTCAGCCGCACCGGGGTCGAAATTCCCCTCGATCGGATCAACACGGTGTTCAGCTCGCAGTCGTTGTTTGAGCGGATGATCGGCGCGGGCGATCTCACCATCGAGTCGGCCGGGGCCGAAGGGCGCCAGGAGTTCCACGACATCCGCAAGCCCACCCAGGTCCAGAACGAGATCTACATCGCCAAGGAGAACGACGAGAACAAGCGCTACGACCGGATCGCCCAGTCGGCCGCGGCCGGCTCGGGTGGTTCCAGCGCGCCGTCGATCCCGGAGCAGATCGACCAGCTCGATGCGCTGCGCCAGCGTGGGGTCATCTCCCCGGAGGAGTTCGAGCGCAAGAAAGCCGAGCTCCTAGGCCGCATGTAATAGCGAGCTCCCCGGCCGCATGTAGCTGGTAGCGTCGCTCGCCCCGTCTCGTTGCACGGGGAGGAGGAACGACGAGTGCGGCTCTACTGGGAGGTCGCCCGGCGTAGCTTTCGGAGGTGGTCCACCTACCGGGCGGCGACGTGGGCCGGGGTGTTCACCAACACGGTGTTTGGGTACCTGCGCGCCTACATCCTCATCGCGGTGGCGGTATCGGCGGGAGGCGCCATCGGCGGTTGGGACCAGGCCCAGTTGGTCACCTTCGCCTTCATCACCCAGGGGCTCATCAATGTGAGCGGCGCCTTCGGCGATCCCGAGCTGGCCGAGCGGGTCCGCAGCGGCGAGGTGGTGGTCGATCTTTACCGTCCGGTCGACCTTCAGGCGTGGTGGTTGGCGACGTCGTTGGGCCGGGCCACGTTCATGACTCTGGCTCGTGGCCTGCCCCCGGTTCTGCTCGGCGCGGTGGTCTTCGACCTGCGCTTGGCGGCTTCGGTGCCGCTGTTGCTCGCGGGCGTGGTGTCGGTCGCGTTGGCTGCCCTGCTGGGGGCGGCCTTGCGGTTCGCGATCAACCTGTCCGCGTTCTGGTTGCTCGACAACCGGGGGCTCGACCAGTTGGTGACCATGACCCTGAGCTTCTTCAGCGGCTTGTTGATCCCGGTCGTGCTGTTCCCAGCGTGGCTCGAGTCGATCGCTCGGGTGCTGCCGTTCGCGGGGATGATCCAGTTTCCGGCCGAGGTGCTGTTGGGCGTGCACGATGGGCGGGGGATAGCCGTGTTGCTGACCTGGCAGGCCGGATGGTGTCTGGCGCTGGTGGGGGTTGGCCGGGCCTTGTTGGGGGCGGCCAGTCGCAAGGTGGTGCTCCAGGGTGGCTGAGGCGAGTCGACTGCGGGGCACCCTCGGGGCCTACCGATATCTGCTCTGGGCACGCATCCGCTCGGACTGGCAGTACCGGACATCGTTCGTTCTGTTCACGGTGGCCCAAGCGGCGGTCACCGCTCTCGACCTGGCGGTGCTGTTGGTCATCTTCGATTTGGTGCCCGCGGTGGGGGGCTGGTCGGTCGCCGAAGTCCTGGTGCTCTATGGCTTCACGGTGGCCGCGTTCGGTCTGGCCGACATGTTCGCCAGCCAAGTCGAAACGGTGGGACGCCACATCATCGACGGCACCTTCGACCGCTTCTTGTTGCGTCCTTTGCCGGTGTTGGTCCAGATCTCGGCGTCGGAGTTCGCGCTTCGTCGAGTGGGTCGCGTCGTGCCAGGGCTGGCGTCCCTGGCGGTGGGGTTGGCGTCGGTCGAGGTGGCCTGGAGCATTGATCGACTGCTGCTGGTTCCGCTCACTCTGGTGGTGGGAGTGGTGATCTTCGGGTCGGTTTGGATCCTGACCTGTTCGGTGTCGGCGTGGGTGGTGGGCTCTCGCGAGATCGCCAACGCCTTCACCTATGGAGGCAGCTTCGCCCACCAGTACCCGCTCCATATTTTCTCGGAGTGGATCCGCGGTTTCATCGGTTGGCTGTTGCCGATGGCTTTCGTCTCCTATGTGCCCACCATCTACCTGGTTGGGGCGCCAAACCCCTTGGGTTTGCCCCGTTCGATGGCCTTTGCGGGGCCGCTTGTGGCGCTCGCATTTGGTGCCGTCGCGGCGACAGTGTGGCGAGCTGCCATAGGCAACTACCAGAGCACGGGGAGCTGACGTGAACGACCGATCGGGTACCGAGCCCGCCATCGTGTGTGAGGACCTGACCAAGACCTTCGTGGTACGCCACCGGGCTGGACGGGTCCGGCGCCGCCGCGCCGAGGTGCGGGCTGTCGACACGATTTCGTTCGAGGTCGATCGGGGCGAGATGGTGGGCTACCTGGGCCCGAACGGAGCCGGCAAGTCCACCACCATCAAGATGATCACCGGTGTGTTGAACCCGTCGAGCGGCAAGGTGCGCACCCTCGGTCTCACGCCGGTGAAGCAACGGACCGAGCTGGCCAGGCGCATAGGGGTGGTGTTCGGCCAGCGCACCCAGCTGTGGTGGGACCTACCCCTGGCCGACTCGTTCGAGTTGCTTCACCACGTCTATCGAACCGATCGCCCCCGGCACCTGGCGAACCGAGATCGTTTCGTCGAGATGCTCGACATGGGTTCGTTCCTCGCCACGCCGGTGCGTCAGCTTTCGTTGGGCCAACGGATGCGAGGCGAGCTGACCGCGGCGCTGCTGCACGACCCCGAGATGGTGGTGCTCGATGAGCCGACCATCGGGCTCGACGTGGTCAGCAAGGAGTCGGTGCGTCAGTTCCTGCTCGACCACAACCGCGACCACGGCACCACTGTGTTGCTCACCACCCACGACCTCGACGATGTCGAACGACTGTGCCCGCGCATGCTGATCATCGACCACGGCCGGGTCATCCTCGACGGAACGGTGGCGGGGTTCAAGGAACAGCACGGCGTGGAGCGCACGGTGGTTGTCGATCTGGTCGAGGTTGTCGAGCCGCTCGCCATCGAGGGCTGCATCACTCAGCGAGTCGAGGGTCCCCGGCAATGGTTGAGCTTTGATCGCCGGTTGCTCACCGCGGCCGAGGTCGTGGGCCGCATCTCCGAGGCCGCACCCATTCGGGACCTGTCGATCGAAGAGCCCGACATCGAGGACCTGGTCCGCCGGGTCTACCAGGCCGACACCACGGGCCGGAACCAGCCCGGCTAGGTGTTGGTCCAGGATGCGAATCCCTGATCGACGAAGTCGTCGTCGAAGGCGAAGGCCGTGCGAATACCCCTGGCCCGCATCAGCTCGAACGAGGTCCAATCGACAAGACTGACATCGCGACGGTTAGCGGCCAGGAGGGCGGCGAGGGCGCGTTGGTGCAGCGTTTCGTTGATCCACTCGATCTCCATGGTCGGCAAAAGGTCGACATGGAGCGCTCGGACCGCGTCGACGCCGAGACGGCGCTGAACCAGTGCGGTGCTCTCGATGACGACGCCATGGTGGGTGACGGCTTCGACTTCACCGTCGAGCAGTCCGTCGAGGAGCCTGCTCCATCCTGGTCGAGCCCGCTCGTGGCTCTGATCGGACCGATCGAGAGCTGCGTACAGCGCAGAGGTGTCGACCAGTACGGGGGTCATGTCAGGAAGGCATCTTCCAGTTCCGCGTCGTGGTCCGTGGCCGTGTTCACGGGCAGATCGGGCCCGTCGGATGAGGCGAATCGTCCGATCGTCAAGCGAGCGGCATCGACGCGTCGGCGACGCTCGTCTGAGCCAATGAGCTCGTCGAGAGCATCCCGGAGCAGGGCGGCTTGGGACCGGCGCCGCAGAGCGGCGAGCTTGCGAAGCCCGTCCGCTTGCTCAGCGGTCATCGAAATCTGGGTCCGAATCACTACATCATGATAACAGATTCGGTCATTATGATGTCATTAAGAGCACGATGTCATTGCGATCGGAAGGATTCGATCGTCGTGGTCATCAGGTCGAGATGGTCGAGCTGCCAGGGGGCCCGAATGGCGATGTTTATCTGTTCGACGCCCACCTCGATGTAGCGGCTGAGGTGGTCGATCATCTGGTGTTCTGACCCCATGAGCACCCCTGGCCGCACCCCTTCGGCCAGTGCCCCGAACTGGTCGCGCAGGTCGTCCTCGGTTGGGCATAGGCCGACGTTCACCGCGGTGCGGATCTGGTTGATCGAGCGACCGGCGTCGGCGGCGTGGCCGGCCAGAACCTCGCGCTTGTTGGCGAAGGTTTCGGGGGCGACGAAGGGTACGTTCCAGCCGTCGGCATAGCGCCCGGCGATCTTCAAGGTGCGCTTCTCGCCCCCTCCTCCAACCCAGATCGGCAGCTCGGGCTGCACCGGCTTGGGCTCGCACCGCGCGTCGGTGAGGGTGAAGTGCTGGCCGGAGAAATTGGTGACCTCGTCGCGCAGGAGGCCCCGAATGCATTGGACCGACTCCTCGAGGATGTCGAGGCGGACGCCGGCGGGGGGGAACGGGATGCCGTACGCCTCGTACTCGTTGCGGGCCCAGCCGGCTCCGATGCCGAAGTCGACGCGCCCCCCGGAGAGGTGGTCGATAGTGGCCATGGCGTTGGCCAACACCGCGGGGTGGCGATAGCCGGCGCAGTAGACCAACGAACCGACCCGAACTCGATTCGTCTCACATGCCAGTGCGGTGTGGGCGGCCACCGCTTCGAGGCAATGGGCACCGGTGAAGTCGGCCGAGTAGAAGTGGTCCCAGATCGAGATCCAGTCGAATGGTCCGGCCTCGATGCGCCGCCACAGGTCGCGCAATTCGTCGACGGTGGTGTTCTGCAGGCCGGTGTGGACCCCGAAGATTGGTCCGGTCGGCCGGTCCGACGGTGTCGCCCCGGACACCGCCGCCTCGGACCCGATGCCGCTGTCGTTCATGTGTCTCCCCCTGGTGTCGGGCCGACCCTAGTCCCAGGGGCAGTGACCGATGCCTCACCTACCGCTGGTAACTCCGACCTGTACGTTGTATAGTCACGCCATCAACTGCCCCTGGGGAGGGACCATGTCTGCAGAAGTGCGCTCGGTGGAAGAGCCCACCGTTGGCGATCCGAACGACCTCACGGCCGTCCTGGCCGTCACCAACACCGACCGCGACGAAGCGCTTCATGCGGTGCGCGACAACGCCGAGGCCATATTCACCTGGGATTACGAAAAGGGCGCCCGGCCGGCGCTCAACAAGTTGTACGAAAAGGCCAAGCACTCCCAGTGGAACGGCGAGACCGACCTCGACTGGAGCATCGAGGTCGACCAGGAGAGCCTGATCCGCGCCGCCGGTGGCCCACCGAGCCGTGAGGGTCTCCAGGCCCTCGGCATCGACTTGTCTGGCACCCAGCTCGAGAAGTGGGGCGACAAGGAGTGGATGCAGTACGCCATCTACAACCAGAACTGGAGCCTGTCGCAGTTCATGCACGGCGAGCAGGGTGCGCTCATCTGCACGGCCAAGATCG